>CAZHBK010000007.1:0-22448 GCA_964530465.1 uncultured Nitrososphaeria archaeon
TCATGTAATGCATCTATACTGTATTTACTTAAAAGATATACTAGATCATGATAGTCGCTAATATCATTTATATTAAGAGGTTCAACTATCTCACTGAGAGTATCAAATTCGAAATCAACCAATATTGGTTTAGGTAGTATTTTTAAAATAGACTTATCTATATGATTTAACTGAAATACCAGTCTTAACCCCTTCCAAATATTAAATTTAAGAGGTTTTAATGGATGAGAATACCTGGTTAAATTTCTGAAAAATAATCTATCAATAAAATTTAATTTATGAACACCCTTAATCTTCAACTCCCTATTAGTAATTAGATATGGTCCATCAATATACGAATCATCTGTTGTATAATTTACTTTAGATAAATTTACTATAATACATTCTCCGTCTCTAATTCTAATAATCCTCTTATTGATATCGAGCTGATATATAGATCTATTCAACTTACTTAACCTATTGATTAAAATACGCTTTGATAAAGAATTTAGGATATAGCCCTCAAGTGAAGTACTCTTTATACACTCATTACCATCCGAATCTAACATCTTAATTACATAATATACTTCTGGGCTATTGACGTTATGAAGGTATATTAATGTTAGCGAGTATATGCGTTTATCTTCAATTAAGCATTTGTGTAGGGTATTAACATCTTCTAATATTCCTTTATAATATGCAAACTTTACTTTATTCCTCACCATACCTAACTCTCCTCCATATTAAGCCAGATATATCAGAAATGACGTAATATAAATGCATGGTTCTAATCCTCCAGATCAACAAATTACTTTTCGTAGCATGTAATATTCTCATTACAGGAATTAATGCTATGATAAATGCTAGATATGGCGATATCACTATTAGATTTAATATAGCTATGTATTGTAGCATCTTAGACTTACCTGATACTAGCTTATATATTAGATATGTATTTAAGATCCCAACGATAAAGTATAATAGTCTAATATCAACTAACTGGATTACTGGCGAGGATGAATATCGCGCTAAGATTATAGCTGAATCAGTTATGATAAATGAGATTAAGATCGAAATGATTAATCTAGTTATTACCTTCTTCATTCTTACCATCCTCTGAATATTTAAATCCATCATCTCCAATTACCAATGGTATTTTAAGTGAGTGTGGCGCTAAATGTGGTGCTCTATCTACGATTAATACACGTCTATTATCTTTGGATATGGCTAGATATAGCGAATATTTAAATCCATATCCTATCGGTGATCCACCGTAAAAGCTATATGTCTGTTTAACTGGATTTCTACTCTCATGATTAGCTACGAATATTATAAGCTTATACTCGCTAGCCAACCTAATTAACCCACCTATAATTAAATTAGTTACTGTTGCTCTAGCTGGTAAGTCTGACAGTGATATTGCTAAATTCTTAACAAGCATCCCAATACTATCAACGACCATAAATTTAATTGAATAATCTCTAATGAATCTAGATAGAGGACTTAATGATACATCTCCAAGCCTTCTAATTTTAACTTCAGTCTTCTCCCCAACCTTCTGAACATCTGCTTCAATATCGAGGATCGATAAGAATTCTCTGACCCCAATCCTATCCAAGACGTATATAGCATTGCTCTTTAGTTTCTCGCTAGCTGTTAGATCATGCTTTTTAAGGAATATTCTAATAGCGTCTTTTAAAGCTTCAGAATCATATTCAATACCTAACTCATTTAATACCGTTATGAAAACATTTCTAATATCTCTCTCATTATACTTCTTCCTACTCTTACCAGTAACATACTTATTCAATCCAACATCAACTACTTTAATATCATACTTGAATCTCTCCCTAAAAGCATTTGGAAGAGAGTTTAGGAAATTACTCTTTACAGATGCTTCAGTATCTATATATAATGCATTGCCAAATCCCTTACCTACAAGCTCATATATTAGCTGTAGGATAAGATATGTCTTCCCAGCCTTAAATGGACCATAGATATGAATTAATGACTCCTCAGGAATACCTCCATTAAAAATTTCATTCAGTTTTGGAATTGAATTAATTAAATACCTCCTACTCACTATTAATCACCCCCTTCTTAAGAGATAGAAGCCCTTTAACTGAAAGCTTATAGATAAACCTACCACCTCGAGGCTCCCTCCTCAAAAAGCCTCTTCTCCACAGCCAGTCGATATGGCTATAAATTAATCCCCTATCATAACCTTGAAGATGTATACATATACCTTCAGGACCGATTTCCTGATACTCGGATACAACTGACAATATCTTAATAGCTAGATCTTTATCAATACTCTCAATATGTTCTCCTTCATATTGTTTGAAGGTCTCTACTTCATTAGAATACATGATTAATCCTTCACGTATTCGTAATGGTATTACTTCAACTGGTGATATCATTAAATGTGAGGACTGTTGGAATAGGATACCTAAAACTTTAGGCGAATCTTTATAGTGTCTAGCTAGATAGTTAAGTTTAATGAGTATATATTTAAATGGGATATCTCTTGGAATAATCCTACTCTGAATAATAAGTAGTTGATTTCTTGATTTAACATCATATAATACTATCCTTAATGAATTCAACGAATATATTAAATCGCCGTATGTACAAAAGTTAACTATAGGATAATTGCTTTTTAGGAATAAGTTATTAAACAATATAATCAAATATATCAGCATTCTAGTGTATAGATTGGAGATTACGCTAAAATCATATATTACAATATTCCCTCTACCTGGGTTTAGATTCTTAAATCTCGAATCAGTGTTAAATAAATCAAAATCACTACCGCTAAATAGTGAATGCACAATATAGTATAACTTGGTATATGCCATTTTCTCAAAGCCACTAGATTCATTCCTAAGTACTTCTAACTCTTTAAATAAAGTATCTAAATCCGGTATAGCATCTTTACTCGTAAGTATGGTGGTTATTAAATCCTGGAAAATATATCTCCATGAGTAATCTTTAAATCCATGCATGAATAATATCTCATTGATTAGCGCTTCCAGAATTGATGCATATGTTCTTAATGGAATGTATTCTGGATTAAGGAATGGATTAAATTTAAAATCTATGCCTACACTGATTATACTGGCATCTTTAATATTTGAAGACCATAGACCATTGAAGTCATACAGTCTTACTGGGTAATTTAAACTCCTTAAATCATTAATCACGCTATTAATGATAGAGTCTGAATAGTCAGTTACTAATGCAATACCCTCTCTGACATATTCATCAGTGAGTTTGAAAACGCCAGACTTTAAATCCCCCAGATATATCTCCCCAATCATACCACTTAAATTAGGAGGTATAAGATTAATAAACCACTCTTTTGATTGAAGCTTCAAAAAATTTTGATGAGGGATTTCAAAAAATTGAGGGTAAATAATTACTACTTAAGTCCTCTCATTTCTACATATTAACTTTACCTTAGAGGGAAGAGAGGAGGATTAGGTGGGGTAAGCTGATAATAGTGGAACGTGCTATATTAGAAGGAGCTTGAGATTTAGCAATGTAAAACTTTTTAATGCTAACTTAATTGAATTAATAATAGGGATGCGGGGGTTCCCCTAGCCTGGCCAACGGGGGTAGCCGCAGAGGCCCACGCTTAGGACCTACTGGCGTAGGCCTTCGTGGGTTCAAATCCCACCCCCCGCACCAAGGATACTCGCAGATCTATGTGGTTTATTTTTAAATAGCTATCTATCTAAGGATTATATTGTAATTGCCCCGGTAGCTCAGCTGGCAGAGAGCTATTAAAGCCTGTAGCGGCGGCCTCGTAAGCCGCAGGTCCCGGGTTCAAATCCCGGCCGGGGCTCTATTCTGTAAATACTTAAATCTAAATTGCTTCTATCCCTCTATTTATCAGATGAGGTATAGAATTGTTATAGGATCTGATCATGCTGGTTATAAATTGAAGAAGTGTATTATTGAGAGGTTAAGTGATTTAATCGATTTCTATGATGTAGGTACGTTTAGTGAGGAGTCAGTAGATTATCCTATATATGCTTCTAAAGTTGCAGAGTTAGTTTCTAAAGGTATATATGAATACGGTATTTTAATTTGTGGTACTGGGATAGGTGTATGTATCGTTGCCAATAAATATCCTAATGTTAGAGCCGCATTAGTATACTCAAGAGAAGTTGCAGCACTAGCTAAGAAGCATAATAACGCTAATATAATATGTTTAGGAGGTAGATTCATGACCTGTAGCGATGTAGTCGAGTATATTAAGATATGGCTTTCTGAGAGGTTTGAAGGCGGTAGACATTTAAGAAGGATTAATCAGATTAAAGATTTAGAGGAGAGAATATGCTGCCGAAACTCCAAGTAGCATTAGACTTACTTAAAATTGAAGATGCACTTAAAATCGCTTATGAAGTAGTAGACTATGTTGATTATATTGAAGCTGGAACACCATTAATTAAGTCATGTGGAGTTAAAGCAATTGAAGTATTGAAGAGAGAATTCAGTGATAAGATCATTGTAGCTGATATGAAGACTGCAGATACAGGATATCTAGAGGCTAAGATTGCATTTGAAAATGGAGCAGACTATACCACAGTATTACTATATGCAGATGTAGAGACTATATCTAAAGCATTAGAAGCAGCTAGGGAATTTAATAGGGGGGTTATGGTAGATACGATAGGATATTGGAAGTCAGATGATATAATAAGTAAACTCAGAGGCTTAAAACCAGATTATTTAATAATACACTCTGGAATAGATATGCAGCATAGAGGAATTAAACCATTTAAATTAACTAGTGAGATAGTATCGAGGAATATCGAGATTCCAATTGGAGTAGCTGGTGGGCTAAACTCTAGTAATATAAGACTACTTAAAGGTTTTAAGATAGACCTTATTATAGTAGGGGGAGCAATTGTAAAAGCAGATAAACCTTCTGAAGCAGCTAAATCTATTAGAAAAGTGCTGGAAACAACATTTACTTAAATAATAGATAGGTATTGACTCATAAGCGTTGTTATTATTCCTGCAACTGTAGATGCATGATGCGTATATGGTGATACCGATATTTTATAGTCAGCTAACTCTAATATATCACTCCTATAATCTCCCTCTTGAAAAGCGCCTAAAATAATAACATTACCTATTAATTTACTCAATATATCTCTATTAATCCTCTCTCCTTTCTCAGTAAGTAGGAATACAAGTCTATCTTTAACTAAATCTTTCAGACTACATCCATATAAAATTTTAAGGAATATATCGCTACCTTCTGGGGGTACTCTACCCTTCTCAAGTAGTTGAATTATGAGTCCTTCAAATCTATAGTAATCCAATGGTAATCTTACTATAGGATTAACCCATATTATCAAATCATTGATAGTATGAATATATATATCTAACAAACCACTCTTATTAATAGGACTATCTAATAAGATTAGTAACGTTCTATGTAAGATATCAGGTCTGCCTCTCTTCTGAGGAGGTATGTTATTATCAATCATAGCTGTATAATGAATTGGCGTATATAGTAATATTTTACTCGGGCTCCTATGCCTCCTCTTACAATCAGCTTTAACAGCAGGATGAGTCCATAACTCCTTAGGTATTCTCTCAATTGATGATTCAACAAGTAGAAATAGAGTTTTACAAGATTCTGACATACTAGACTTATATTATTACCTTTTAAGCTTTTTTAATTAGTAATGGGTGGAAAGTATAGGATTAGGAAATTAGCTATGAGAGAGATTACTAGATTACTAGATATGGCTTTAGATCCTAAGACTCCAATTGAGTATGCAGATAGATATGTTGAAATAGCTAGAGAAATCTCAATGAAGACTAGAGTTAGGATACCTAGAAGGTATAAGATGTTTATATGTAAGGGATGTAGGAGAATTCTAAGACCTGGAGAGACAGCTATGTTTAGGTTATTTAATAAACCTAAGAAACATATCTATATTAAATGTCTGAGATGTGGTAAGATCTATAGGAGGGGTTATAGCTAACTTCTACTCAACAAGTTTAATATACTTACTCCAGTCGATCTTAATTACTACAATAGCTAATATAATCCCAATCACCAGATATAATATACTTACTATCATACATGAAGACTCTCCGAGGAAGTCCTTAATAAACTCATAAGAAAATCTACCTGCATATACGACTACTGTAGAGAGAACAGTCTTACCTAAGAAGCAGTAGAGTATTGTTTGAATTATATCATATTTTATAACCCCAAGCATGGGATATATGAGATCGTCTGGTAGTGGAGTTGCGGCAAATATGAATATTATAATTGGGCCATATCTCTTAATTAACTTCTTAAATATCTCTAAACGTTCTTTAGACTCCTTACCTAATGCGTATCTCCCGGTTAACGCAAGTATGTATAGTGTTAGCTCACCTAATGTAGCACCTAAACCACTAGCTATAGATATTAATATTGGATTTAATGTTGATGAAGCACCTAAATAGTATACTGCTAGTAGATATGGAATTGGAAATACTATTGTCGAACATCCTAAGAAGCTTATTATAAATACTCCGATATATCCGTAATTTAATAATATCGATGTTAAACTCATAATCCATCATTCCTCAAGCTCTCTTATAATCTCTGCAACTTCCTTCATGATTTTAGATAACTCATCCTCTTTATGAACCTCACTAGAGTGTTTTTTAGTTTTCCTAGCTTTCACCTTAGCTTCACTAGTCTTTCTACTGGTCTTTACCTTTTCTACCTTATCGCTCTTACTACCCTTACTGCTCTCAGCTATATTAACTTTGGTGGTTTCAGTCTTAGATGTAGTGTGGATAATACCGGGCTTCTTAGATTCCTTCACTCCTAGCATCGACCTCAACTCATTAATCTTCTTCTCAAGCTCGAATCTCTTTCTATGATAATCTTCATCGAGCTTTTTATACTCTCTCTCTAATCTCTCTAATTCAGCATATTTAGATATACTCTTAAGCTCATCCTCAATCTCCATAAGTCTAGATTTAAACTTATTAACTAGAAAATCTCTATCCTCCTTGCTTAATGCTCCAGACTCATACTCCTTGTACACCTTAATGATTAGATCGCGGAGTAAGTCTCGGGTATACTCAAGCTCTCTAACTCTAGCAATGTAATTAGTAGATTGCTTTAAATCTAGAACATTACCCAATTTAAATGGAGATAGAAGTATATTCTTCACTTTAATCAACGTATACGATAGGATACCCACGGATACCATTAATGATATAAGTGTAGCTGTATCAGCTGGATCCATAGTCATAAAAATAGGAGGTTGAAAGCTAATATAAATCAATTATATATTGATCTTAACTACAGAGGGTTATTACTTCCTTTAAATAGTGATGTGTATATTTAAAGGCTATGCTTGATAATCTTAAGTTTAAGGTATGATTGTAGTTGGTACGGGTATTACAGGTTCCGGTAGAGCCACATATTTAAAAAACGTCGTAGATTATGCTAAGGGGCAAGGAGAGGATATAGATTTTGAAGATATAGGTCCTAGGATGTTTAAAAAAGCAAGTAGTTTAAGAATTGAGATTCCAGAAGATAAGATATTGGATTTAGATATTACTACATTAAGATTCCTAAGGGCGACAGTATTTGAGGAGATAATTCATAAAGCTGATAGCTATAGGGTTGAGAAAGACTTACTCATAAGCCTACATATGAGTTTTAGATGGAGGAAGGTATTACTACCAGCATTCGACTACTACTATTTAAATAAGTTAGATCCGGATTTCTATATTACCCTCATAGATTCAATTAGCAATATATGGATGAGAATTAATAGAGAGGAAGATTTAAAGCATTGGCGTGGCAGGCTTAATTTAAAGGAGTTATTGATATGGAGGGATGAAGAGATCTTCATCACATCGATGGTTGCAGATATGTTAAATAAGCAGTGCTATATACTCTCTACAAGTACAGATCCCAGACTTTTATATAACATTATATATAATGTTGAGAAACCTAAGAAGCTTAAAGGAAGACCGAGAATGCTTAAAGCATATTTAAGCTATCCTATGACGATGGTTCGAGATAGAGAGGATTTTGAAGAAGCAAGATTAGAGCTTGTTAGGAAGCTTGAAGAGAAGGGAGTTATAGTATTCGATCCGGCAATGGTTAAGGATATGGTTTTAGTCGAGAAATTAGATAGAGAGCCTAATGCAGATAAGGTATATGTTGAGGATATAGATATAGCGATCCCCGCAGATGAAATTAGAGAAGCGAGACAGTATATAATTGATCAAACGGTTGTGAGAGATTACATGCTTATAGATCAATCAGACTTCATTATAGTCTACTACCCAGTTAAAGAATTATCCGCAGGTGTATTAAGCGAGATGATATATGCTCATACCCATATTAAAAATGTATATGCATTATTCACCGAGGAGAATATTAGCCCATTCTTCCAGACATACTCAACTAAGATATTTAGAGATATAGATAGCCTAATTGAATTTATAGAAGAACTAGTAAAATTAACAACTGAGGTTAACTAATATCATTACTATTATTACCATCATCATACCTAACATTAAGTCCTAGAAGACAGACACTAACCAAAACATATAGTGGTTTCATGAAGATTAATATACTCAAGTTATAGATATATGATTTTGCTAATATGAATAAACAGAATAATGACAATGAAAATGAATTAGAAATAATACTCGCATCATACTCAAGAGCTAGGAGGGATCTTCTTAAAAAGATAGGATTTAAATTTAAAGCAGTATCGACTAATGTAAGAGAGAAGATATTTAAAGATCCTATTAGATCAGTACTTGAGAACTCTAAATTAAAAGCATTAAAAGCATGCGAGATGGGATATAGAGGAATTATAATAGGAGTAGATACAGTAGTATACATCGATGATATAATACTTGGAAAACCTAGAGATATCGATGAGGCATTCAAATATCTAAAGATGCTATCTGGTAGAGAGCATAAAGTATATAGTGGAATAACCATATACAATACACATAGCGGAAAAATAGTACAAGACTACGAAGAGACGATAGTTCACTTCAGAGAATTATCCGATGAAGAAATAAAATGGTATATCACAACTGGAGAACCACTCGAGAAAGCAGGAGGATACTCAATACAAGGATATGCATCAATATTCATAGACTACATAAAAGGATGCTACTACAACGTAGTCGGACTCCCACTAGTAAAACTATTCAAACTACTATCCGAAGTAGGAATCAACCCATATAGACATATAGAAATACAACACAAAACACAATCAATTTAAAAACAACCTACATAATAATTATACTAGGCGATGAAGAGGGATCAACCAAATGAGAGAATCGATGATTAAATTTACCCCTCCTGAGCCACAAAAATCCTTCAAAAATACCTCTATAAAGATATGATATACCTTTTTCAAATAATTTACAGATACTTTTACAGTAGTTTACAAGTTAAAC
Source organism: uncultured Nitrososphaeria archaeon (assembly GCA_964530465.1). Classification (GTDB taxonomy): domain Archaea; phylum Thermoproteota; class Nitrososphaeria; order Geothermarchaeales; family JDFR-13; genus CAZHBK01. Next base: position 9,448 of record CAZHBK010000007.1, read on the forward strand.
AAATCACATACATAAGTGAGATAATAGAGAAGACCCACTAACACTTACCAATATATAACCCCACCCCCCTCATAAAGGGAAGAATTAAATAAGATAGGCAGTATAAAAGAGGCGAAGTATAGAATACTAATGGAGTAAAGCTAGAAAGCAACCCAATAGCGCCGCCGCCCGGACTCGAACCGGGGACCCCCGGGTTAACAGCCCGGCGCTCTACCAGCTGAGCTACGGCGGCTTATATTCTAAATCAATAGTGGAAGGTATTCTATTTAAGCTTTAATGTCTGAATGTTATGGTGTTTTAAGTAGTGATATGATGTTATGTGAGAGTTATTTACTTAATATCTTAAGGGTTTCTTAATGCTTTAGAGTCTTTAAGCGTTTTGGAATTGTTAAAGTTTAAATATAGTCTTACTTTGAGTGTATTATTGGATTAGAGGCTCCGGTCGTCTAGCCCGGTCAAGGATACCGACCCCCTCTGAGGGGGTAGAAGCCTCTCGAGCTCCTTGCCGGGCTAAGAAAGCCGGAGATCCCGGGTTCAAATCCCGGCCGGAGCACTATATCCTCCTTAGCTTTATATAATCGTCTCTTATAGAATCATTATTCATTTCTTGGGAATGAGTAGAATATTGGGTGTTAAAGATTTTGATGGTTTTTATAGAAGGCTTGATGGTAGGAGGTTTAGCTCATATAAATTATTAAAGGGAGTTATATTTGACTTTGATTCGTTTAAGGCTTCTTTTACTAAGATTCAGAGTGACCCTCATGCTCCTCCTTCTATTGTTGAAGCAGTCATTCCTCATTCGATACATGGGTTTGATAATTATTTTTTAAAGGATGGAAATTTGATTCCATTTACTGATTATCTAGTTAGAAGGCTTTATAGACTTTGTAGGAGTGTATCTGCTAAGTGTGGTTCTGGATATAGTGGTTATATTGGTATTCCAAAACCGGGACCTTGGATTTTGAAGAGGTCTGCAGTTGAAGTTGGTGAGTCTAATGATATTATTGTTAGGTTTTATGTAGGATTGCCGGCTAGAGGTAGAAGGATACTTGGTAGGGAGTTTAAGAGGATATTATGTGAGAAGATACCGCAAGTTATCAATACATTGATTAAACTAAATGATGATGAGTTACGTGATGTTAGAAAGCATATCGAGTTATATCAGAGTCAGGAGTATGTTAGAGACTGGTTATATAGGAATAGGTATATATGTTTTATAGCTGATGGAAGTATACTTCCAAGAGAGTCAAGTATCTCTCAAAAACCACTTAGGAATGCAGTTCCATTTGAAGCACCTAGAGAGCTTAGGAAGAGTATTAGACTACCTAATGGTAGAGTTATAAGTGGACTAGCTATTCCAGAAGGGCTTACGATTATCTCAGGAGGAGGATATCATGGTAAGACAACTCTTCTTAGAGCTATTCAAGATGGAATCTACAATCATACTAGTGGTGATGGGAGAGAGTATGTTATATCTAGAAGTAATACGGTATTTATAAAGGCGGAAGATGGACGGCTTATCTCGCACGTGGATATATCTAGCTTCATAGATAACCTACCATTGAATAAAGATACGAGAGACTTCTCAAGTTTAAACGCGAGTGGATCTACTAGTATGGCTGCTTCTATTAATGAAGCAGTTGAGGCAGGTGCTGAAGTAATACTATTGGATGAGGATACTAGTGCTACTAATCTATTATATAAGGATAGTGTAATGTCTGAGATTATAAGATACGACCCTATAAAGCCTATATCGAGCCAGATAGATAGCTTTATAGAGAGGACTAAAATCAGTGTAGTTGTTATCGCTAGCTCTTCATCAGCCTTACTCAATAAGGCAGATCGTGTAATTATAATGGAGAATTATAAACCAAGGTGTCTAATAGAGGGACAATATAACTCTACTACCTCTAGCTTAAACTATGAATATAAACCACCTATTAAGAGGGTTTATAAGGGTATTAAAATGTTTAAGAAGGTGAGAACTCAAGGCTTTAAACTAATAGTTAAATATAGTGATAATGTAGATTTCGAGCTAGACCTATCTAATAACTTGAGAATTGTAGAGAAGGGTCAGGTTAAATTCATCTCATATATAATCAGTAAGATAGCTAGTGTTAGCAAGCCTATCGATATAAGATCGCTAGTTAGTTATATCGATGGATTAATAGATAGATATGGGTTTAAAGTATTTATAAAACCAGTACCCCCAGATCTAACAGCTGTAAGTGGGTTTGATGTAGTATGGGTTTTAAACCGTCTATATAATGTACTGATTAAACAATGTAGTTAAATTAAATAGAGGAGAGTACTTCTTTTTGAGTAAAATGACTGTAGTAATCTTTGATTTTGATGGTACATTAGTTGATTCATACTACATGCTTCCAGAGTTATACTATCAGCTAGGTATTAAGCTGGGGTTGAAGGATGATGAAGCTCGATTATTTAGTAAGATAATGCTTCTACTAGAAGATTTCAATGAGTATAAGGGGATATTCGATAGGAGGGTATGGTGGAGTAGCGCATTTAGATCTTTAAACATTAGATATACAGATGTAAATATAGGTAAACTTGTAGAGTGGTTTTATGATGAATGGGTTAATAGGAGTATTGTATTTAGCGATACCTCATACGTATTAGATGCATTATCAAGTAAGGGATGCATTCTATATTTAGTATCAGGTACTGATGGTATACCCAGTTTTAAGAGATATAGAATTCTAAGATCGGGACTCTCAGCATATTTTAAAGATATAATCGTTGTTGGAGAGGATGTTAAATCGTTTAGAGATGCATTAAAGGTTATTACCTCACATCATAATAACGATAAGATATATCATATTGATGATAAAGTCGAGAGAGTTTTAATCTCAAGAGAGTTAGGTATTAGGTCGATTTTGAAGAAATTTAATGGACCTCTTAAATTAGCATGGGATATAAGGAGATATAGATCTAAGTTAGATGATATACCTATAGTAGATAGCTTGATGGAAGTTTTAGATATTATTAAGTAGCTTTAATAAATCTTAATGGAACCATTAATGATACTACTATAGCGATTAGAAATGATATAAGTAGGTAGAATGATGGACCGTAGAAATATCTTAAAATAGCATAGATGGCAAACTCAATAATTACAGCTAACCCGACGATCATATGCTTAGTAGGTATTAATGGTTTAGGTCTAATCCTCATATTTAAAGCTATAAGATATAGTGCTATTAATAAATTATACATCGATATAAATGGTGCCTCAATCAGAATATATACAAAACCGTGTAAGCCTGAAAATATAGCTCCGCCAATCAAGCTTAGCAATATATTCATGACTGGTACTAGATAGCACATCTTAATAATATCCCTCTTCTCCCTCTCTCGAATATGCTTAGAAGTAATAAAGAGATATACTGAAACCTCGAAGAAAACGATATCAGTAAGGAATAATACTGGATCCTTACCAAGTTTTAAAATCATATTATAATTCAATGGATGATGAAGTACAGCTACATGATATATAAGGAAGCCTAAGGGATTGATCCATGTTAGTAATAGTAATATTGTCGCAATATCTTCACTTATGAACTTCAATAACTACCAACCCCCCTAAGGTAGTCTGTTAATGCTTCATAATCATTACTCCGTATATACTTATAAATTTTAACAAATTCAATAAAATCACTAAATATAGTACTATTTAGTAGCAGTATATATCTAGGTGTATGCATTATGTTAAGACCTGCAAAAATAGCTAGATTTTACATTGCAGTACCACAGAATCTGGAAGAGAGAGTTGTAGAGTTGATAGGTAAGCTAGGATATATTGAGATAACGCCTAAGGAGACAGCATACGGACATAGAGATATTACCGCTGAGAAATTCGCTAATTTAATCAGAATATATGACAGGCTTAAGGTAAGCCTTAACGTTATTGATGAATACCTACCTAAGAGAGTTGAGAAGAAGGGATTGATAGATAAATTCAAATCATTATTTGTAGAGGAGGGTAGAAGAGTTAGAGAATATAAAATCCTAAAGTATGATCAGCTAGACGTTATAGTCGATAGATATAGTAAGATAGCTGATGAAGTGACATCTAGATTAGATAAATTAAGGAAGAATTATGATGAAGTTAAAGAAGTAATAGAGAAGATTGAATTGTTTAAGAAATATAATCTAATGCTCGATATGATGGGAGAATACGAGTATATTACTGTGAAAGCCGGCTTCATGCCTGATGCAAATATCAGTAGGTTGATGGAGGTTTTAAAACCATATAACGTCATACTCGACATATTAGACGCTAGACCCCGAGAGAAACTAGTCTTAATAGCATTTTCAAATAAGGATAAAGCCGAAATACTTAATATTCTAACAATGCTTAATTTCGATGAGATAAAATTCCCTAAAGACACCCCAGCAAATCCTGAAGAAGCCTTAAAACTTTATAATAACAAGCTTAATGAAATCATAGAGGAGTTTAAGAGTTTGAAGGGAGAGATAGTAAGAGAATTAGAAGTATTAGAACCATATATGCCATATGTAAAATTCGTACATAAGGTTAAGAACTCACTAATTAGGACGAGAAACTTCTCAGTACTATATGGGTGGATCCCACAAGAGAGACTAGAGGAGTTTAAGAGGAGAGTAGATGATATTACTAATGGAAGATATTATATTGAAGCTATTGAAGCAGAAGCTTCAAAGGGTATAAAACCACCTACATTACTCAAGCATCCTAAGATAATCGATAGATTCCAATTACTTGTTAAGATGAGAGGAATACCTAGCTATAATGAGATTGATCCCACGATTTTCTTCATGGTACTCTTCATTATAATGTACGGTATGATGTTTGGCGATGTTGGAGAAGGAGTTATACTCTTTATAATGGGCTTATTCTTCTATAAGATAAGAAGAAACTTAATAGGCGTCTCATATAGGGCATGGAATAGCCTAGGAGTAATACTAATGCTATCTAGTATATCAGCCATAGTATTTGGATTCCTCTATGGAGAATCATTTCTACTACCCTTGGACAAACCACTATGGTTTAAGCCTATAGAGCCGCCGAATGGACCTATAATGATATGTGTGTATTCTATACTATTTGGAGTTGCACAATTAATACTTGGTCTAATACTTAATATCATTAATAATATCATGAATAAGAGGTATGAAGAAGCATTATTGAGTTGGAGAGGTGTAGTCGGATTAGTATATTATTTAATTGGTATAGTATTAGCTATTAGGTTTGTAACTATGGGTATGACTCTAGATGTATTCGTAAGACCTGAGAATATAGGTCTATCAATAACATTACTGGCTCTATTAGGCTTCATATTCTTCAAACCAGCAATATTAAATGTAATTCATAAGACGGGAGAATCAATTACAATGTCTCTTATGGAGGGATTTAGCGAGTTGATTGAGATGTTTTTATCATACATAACGAATTCATTATCATATGTTAGGCTTGGTGCATTCGCAATCGCCCATGAAGCACTCGCATTAGCAGCTGAAATGATCGCTCCTATGATTGGATTCTTACCCAGCTACCTAATCTTCAATGCCTTAGTAATAGTATTAGAGGGATTCGCATGTGGTATACAGTCGATAAGGCTTCTCTTCTATGAATTCTCAACGAAATTCTATGAGGGAGAAGGAAAACTCTTCACCCCATTAAGGATACAATTATAATTTCATCACATCACAATGAATAGCATTATATTCAGGGTATAGTAAAGGTTAAGGATGTTAAAAATAAAATATGTATGTGGATTATTGATATTACAGTATATAGACGTATTTACTCCATCATCAATATAGTTATATATTCTAGTTAAAATAACCTTACCTCTTATTTAATTAATATACCATTCATAATGCTCAACATTTTAAGTATATCCGGAGGTGCCTTAAAGTGTATTTAATGAAACGGCTGGTTGATTGGATTAAGCAAAACCCTGAGAAATTTAGAAAGTATCTATTGATATCCAACTTAATTATATTTGCTACAACATTAGCGTCTATGACTGCTTTAGTATTTGCACAAGGAGAGGCTGCGGCTGCCGTAGGTAATAAATTTATTGGTGCAGGTATAGCTATAGCTGGATCAACTCTCGGAGCTGGAATAGCTTTAAGTGGTACTGCAAGTGCAGGATTAGCAGCTATAGTTGAGAAACCGGGGCTAATCACATGGTTGTTAGTTTTAGCAGGTTTAGCTGAGGGAGTTGCAATATATGGATTGATTATCGCGATTATAATCCTCAGTGCTTGACTCGCTCTCAGAAACGATTTTTCCCTGTACTCTAACTTAAAAATAATACATTACTCTTTTCTAACCTTTCTAGCAGTAAATAAGACTGCAGTATATCCAATCATTCTAAAGTATGGTCTAATCCTACCTGCCTCAGCTTGTAATTCCCTAATAAATACCTCCTCTGCAGATATCTTAACAAGCTTAATGTTCTTATTACTCTTAATATACGATAATAGTTTATCTAACTGGTTATACGTGGGAAGTATTATGAATATTGATGCTGACGGCTTTATAGCGTAATATACCTTATTAATTACCTCCCATGGTGTATCTACGTCTACGATAGCTAAATCATAGTAGTCTCTATCAACTTCAGCATCTTTAAAATCCATTATATGAAGTCTAACTCTATCTAAGCAATTTAACCTCTTTAAATTCAGTAATGCAACTTCAGCGATATCCCTCCTCCTCTCATAACTATCGATGATGCCTTCTCTTATAAACCAACATAGAGTAGTAGTTATAGCTCCACTTCCAGTACCAACTTCTAAAACTATTGAATCACTTCTAAGTCCTGATTTTAGAAGTATATATCCAATATCTTTAGGGTATACTATCTGCGTTGGGCGTTTCGAATGTAGTATATACTCTTCTAATGTCGGTTTTAAGACATATAATCTTCGGCCGGTATGAGTCTTACATATACATCCATATTCTAAACCAATCAAATCACCTAGATTCAACTTGCCGTGGTGAGTTGTAAATTCGTAATCTCTCCTAACTTTAACTAGCCATTCATTACCACTATCATCAACTAGTAGGACGTAATCGCCTTCACGAATAACCATACTTAATCAACTCTAGTAAGATTAGGGTTATGGAAGGTATAACTTCTCATATTCTTTAATATGCTTAGATGATGCTTTATAATCAACGAATAAACTTGCAGCCCTCTCTACCTCCTCAATCCCAGCTTTATCCTTACCACTTATCTCTGTAATCTCCTTAATAGGACCTAGGAGCATTATTGAGTATCTAAGGCTGTTCTTCTCAGCTAAGTCAACTAATCTCTCAACTGCATCATCAGTTATAGATAACCTCTCCTCTTTAATCCTGATCTTTATTATCTCCCTCATTTCATCTCTATTATATGGTTCTGTGATTATAATTAGTAGTCGGTCAAGTAGATCTAATGGTATTCCATGTGGTGATACTATATCAGTACCTCTAATCTTTGCAAAACCTCTATTGGTTGCAAATATTATTATTGGCGCCATCTCACTCTCTAACGCTCTATTTAAGAATGCAAATGATTCAATATCAAGCATATGTACTTCATCAATGAATAATACTCCAGGAATTATCTCAGCTCTACCTTCTTCAACCATATTCTTAACCATCTCATCTACTTCATTCCTAACATCACTACTAATCTCCTTAGTCTCACTAGCAAAGAGTAGGGAGAGTAAGCTTCCACCTCTAGCCCTCCTCATATCTAATTCATGCAACGTCATTACATATACAAACTCTCTTTCTTTAATTAATGATCCAGATGGAACATCAACATAGACTTCACCTTCGATATCATACATGCCTTTTGCAGATTTAGATCTACCTAATCTGGTAACCCTACCGGTTTCCTTATCAATCATTATAACGTCACCCTCTCTAACACCCTGCTCGATGAATGCCATTGCAACTTCCATACCAGCTGTGAATGTCTTCTCCTCATCCTTAGTAGCTAATCTAACTCTAACACTTTGTGGAATCTGCTGATATGGATTGTATGGGTGAGGTGCCATCTTAAATTCAAGATGTTTAACCTCACCTTCAATAACCTCTCTAATATCCTTAATTCTAACGCCTATAGCCTTTCTAAGAGCTCTCATTAAGATCTCGGTTTTCTTAAGCTCTGTAGAGTATATTTCAGATGCGCTCATTGATATAAATGGTACATCCTTACCTAACTCTCTAGCAATACCTACCGCAATAGCTGTCTTACCCGTACCTGGAGGTCCAACCAATAATATTGCTCTACCAGCCATCTTACCTTTCTTAATCATCCTCGTAACGATATATGCAGCCTCTCTAGCCTTAATCTGACCAACCATCCCCTGAGCAACGAACTTAGCCTTACCATCTATAACACCTAATCCCTTGATATGCGTATGCAAGCCTACCCTTTCCCATCTAGTTACCACACTCATAAATGTACACCTCCAGATAGCTTAGATATAATAGTGTATACTTAACTCACAAACTATCAACCATAGAATTTATTACCATGGTATTTTATTTGTCTTAATCATTCTAATCGAGATGCTAAGTTATTTTACTATCAAGCTATAATATTTTATCCATAGAATGCTCATTAAACATCTATTTACTAGATGGCCGTTAGCCGAACTTGATATAGAACCAGTAGATTATATAATGCTGAATTATAATATGATGTTTGATGAAATAAATGAATTACTCGAGGAGATTAGAGGTTTAGAGTATTTGATATATCCAATATCAAACCACTTATCTCTATTCCCAAAAATACCTAGGGATAGAAATATAATACTCCTACTAACTACCAATTTAAGGAAGTATAGATTTCTAAGAGGTGGGTGGATTATTACAGACCCAGCATTAGATTACGCAACATTATATAATTTAGTAAGCAATAAGTATAAAATGTTAGAGCTACCTATACAACCCCCGCCAAATCCTCTTGAGTCGATTTCAGGTCTATATACAACGAATTTAATTAGAATATTCTATAATGTCCCAGTAGATGAAGTTATAAAACCGCTTTACGATAATACTAAATCGATAATACTAGGTTTTAGAATTAAGCTATTTCTTAAAGATAGACATCATCAAATAGTATACTCCAGGCTTTATAGAGATGAGATATATAGAGATAGATTAAAGCTAATATGCGATTTAAGAGATAGACTATTGAGATATCCAATTAAAATAGCATCGTTATATAATACAGGGGATGGATACACTTTTGTTATTAAAATTGCTGGTGCTGGTAAAACAATGTATGATAGTATTTTAACCGAGTTGAATTTTAAAGATCTAGAGTCATATCTCGATTTTAAAATAGTGACTATTAGAATTCCAGATAATTATCTAAATGAGAAGTATTTAGATCTAGCATATATCTCTAATGCTAGCCTATTCTTAAAAACCCTAGCTAGTCACAACTTAGAATTTGATATTCTATACTACAATGTTATCTCAAATGAAGCATTAATCATATCTAAGAAGGAGATACCCGATACGTATAGGAAGTACATACTGAAGTATGCCAGAATTATAAATGGCGTATATAAATTAGTGATTTAAAATGAAGCTTAATCCAAACATTATATTCGAGTTGGAATGCCGCGAATACGGCTTCGTTAAAAAATACTTTAACCCACAGTATCAGTTGAAATACATACCCACGTTATTAAGCCTACTATCTAAAGGATGTATGAATACCGATGATATACTACCATTCTTAATCTGGCGTAGAGATTTAAATGTACTTTCAGTAGATGGAGAACTTGAGATAAATGCAAGATCATTTATTAGTGAAGACATGGTTATAAATTCTAAACTATATAGTGAGATAGCTAGATTAACAATAAATGAACAGATTATAGCCGATCTGAAATCAGAGTTAGATGAATCCAGTTTAATATTAAACATCGGTATTAATTCAGTATTTAAGAACTCGAGTTCTGTATTCGACATATTAGCGGATTACTTAAGGGAATTAATGAAAGATAGTAAAATCTATGTATTGAAGGAAGTTGATATTGGATTAATTAGATATAATTTATTTAGACTTAAGCAAGATTTAGAATCACTTATCAATACATTGAAAACTCTTGAAAATAGAGTTGGTGGGGTTATATTCTTAGATGCATTTGATTCATATACAGCTAGTAAGTTAGTCGGTAATCAGGGATTTATCAAAACACTTTCTAAAATTATAATGGAGATATTTGAATCAGGGGATGTATATATTAAGTCTGCTCCTAGAATGAAGATCGCCATTCTAAAACCATGTAATAGTATGCTTTTGAGAGATTTAGAGATATATCTTGAAATACTGGATAACATACCTACGATATCTTACCATATCATTGATGAATGTATAGAAGTAGGCTATTTACCTTTATTAAGTTTAGAAGATTCAGCATTATTTCTAAGGAGATTCTTAAAAGCTACTCTCGGTAGTAATATACGAACCTCAATTATCGTAACATCAGATCCAATGTTATATCATGCATTATTTAAAGCTGCGTATAAGTTTCCAGTTATTGTAGGATACCTACCTACATTACTCCTACACTTCATAGAGAGACTTATTTAGTACATATTGATTCTTTATTTAACTTGAGAATGAGTAACAAGTTATTCCCTGATGAATTTTACAGGATTGTAGAAGATATTAAAACGATGAAAATTAGGGGAGCTGCTGAGATTGCAATTGCAGCTGTTAAAGATTTAGTTATTGCTAGTGATAGTATCACTACTAATGATGTAGATGAGTATTTTAGATTGGTTAAGAAAGCTGCTAAGATACTAGTCGATACTAGACCTACAGCAGTATCATTACCTAATGGACTTAGATTCATATTGAATAGATTAATCCAAGATTATAAAAGAGGGGTTAATGAGGTTAGCTCATTTAAGGAAAAACTGAGAAGTTATGCTAATGAGTTCATAGAATCAGCTAAGAATGCTAGGAAGTTAATTGGAATGTATGGAGCTGGTAGGATTGAAGATGGCGATGTAATTTTAACGCATTGCAATAGTGGTACTGCATTAGAGGTAATAATTACAGCTTTTAGACAAGGTAAGAATATAAAGGTTATCGCTACTGAAACTAGACCTAGATATCAAGGTAGGATTACAGCAGAGGTTTTAGATAAAGTAGGTATTGAAACTACTTTAATAGTCGACTCAGCAGTTAGATACTTTATGAATAAGGTAGATAAGGTAATTGTAGGCGCTGATGCAATAGCAGCTAATGGAGCAGTAGTTAATAAGATAGGGACTTCACTAATAGCACTAGCAGCTCACGAATCTAGTGTCCCATTTATGGTTGCAGCCGAGACGTTTAAATTTAGTCCAGATACGTTATTTGGTAGATTGATTGAAATCGAAGAAAGGGAGTATACTGAAGTTGTACCAAAAGAGTGGCTAGAGAAATTGAAATATGTTAAAATCCGGAATCCAGCATTCGATGTTACTCCTCCAGAGTATATTGATGCGATAATCACTGAGTTAGGTGTTTTTAGCCCAGCAGTATATCCATTTATAATTAGAGAGAGGTTTGGAATCTTCTATATGGAGCTAGAGCCGTGGAAGGATTGACTAGGATATAGGGTGGTCGCTCTAGAGCCTTAGGCTCTAGGGTTCATCCCACCTTTCTAGCCATTCCCCCGGGGCATGGTAGCCATGCTATAAAAGTTGTAGCATGTCTATCTGCTCCGAAGGATGGCGTTGCCTCCCCCCTCCCCCTCTGCTAATGCTTCATCGAGTTCATTGGTTTGGGAGGCATAAAGAAGTGTGTGGAATGTTTTGGGGGATAGATACTTTAATGCCAGCATGTACGCTGAAGTAGTATGCTTGTCTAATCCAAGCCTATACTTGTATTTCTCAGCCAATTTACTTGTGTAGCTTGGATTAACTAGGTAGACTTTAAATCCATATTTTAACGCCATAGTGATTGCATGCTGAAGAAGTTTCCTCTTCGGGAATCGTGTTATCTTTCTATTTGCATTTTTATCCCTATTCTTAACCTTCTTTCTCTTTATTCTATCTAAATCCTCAAAGATGACGATACCTACACCATGATGATAGGCATATTTTAATAGTCTGCCTAATGCTTGAAGCCTCTTCGTATGTGCTTTATTCTTAGGATAGCCATGTGATGTTACTTCACTATACCATTCAGTCCTAGTCTCCCTGATAATCCCTCTCCTGTCTAAAATGACCATGTTTATACGATCTGAATTAAAATCAAATGATGCTATCAAACTACCATTAGCATACCCCCTACTGAAGTATTTAAGATAGAGCTCTATCGGTAGAGAGATGTGAAGATAGATTTTACCATTTCTAAACACGATTTTCGCATTATAACTAAGCTCTCTGTTTAGCGCCTTTTGAATCAATTCCTGAATTAGTGGAATGTATTTCTCACCAAATCTTACTTCACACTTAATCCAGTCATTATGCCTTCCACGCCTGCCATTTAGATGATAGTTTACCAATAGCTTATTAGTATCTACTAGTCTGATATTCTGGTTTCCCTTAAACAACTTCCCCCCTTACTCGCTATAAATAATTTTTTCACTTTAATCTTCAGTGGATTACTATTGTTCCATTTAGCACTCTCAATTATCAACTTAGCTATATCCACAGCACTCTTCGCATATCCTTGATTCAATTCCTCTGTAATCACCTTCACAACATAATCCCTATCTAATCCCTTTGCAATCATTCTGACAGCTTTTTGAACAGCCTTTCTAAACCTATATGCTAAGTAAACTAATCGTTGGTAATCCTCACCATTCACATATATTCTACCGGTTATTGTTACATAATCCACTTTAGGAATTCTCACATCTCCCATCATAAAATCACCATCCTTAAAATAGAGAACAGTCACCACACCTTCCTCTGCTACCCCTTAGGGGTAGCTTCTGGTGCGGGTCATCCCCCATATAGCTTCTTGTGGGGG
>CAZHBK010000008.1:0-2151 GCA_964530465.1 uncultured Nitrososphaeria archaeon
AAACTAGCGAAAGCAACAGGAGCGAGAATCGTCAACAATATCGAAGATTTAACACCTAAAGACTTAGGTGAGGCTGCACTAGTAGAAGAAAGGAAGATCGAAGAAGATAAATGGGTCTTTATTGAAGGATGTAAGGGTGCTAAGAGCGTTACAATCTTAGTTAGAGGCGGTACAGAGAGAATCGTTGATGAAGTTGAGAGAAGTGTTAAAGATGCATTAAACGTTGTTAGAGATGCGATAATCAAACCTTATATCGTTGCTGGTGGCGGTGCTGTAGAAGAGGAGATTGCATTACAGATTAGGAAGTGGGCTGATACATTATCAGGTAGGGAGCAGCTTGCTGCTAAAGCATTTGCAGATGCATTAGAGACAATACCATTAACGCTTGCTGAGAATGCAGGTCTTGATACTATTGATATTGAGACCGAGTTGAGGGCAGCTCATAGTGAGGGTAAGAAATGGTATGGAGTAGATGTATTTGAAGGTAAAGTAGCAGACATGTGGAGTAAAGAGATTTTTGAACCAGCAATTGTAAAGGAGCAGATGATTAAGGGTGGTACTGAAGTAGCATCAATGATATTAAGAATAGACGATGTAATAGCAGCAAGCAGACTAAAAGAAGAGAAAGGAGCAGGAAAGAAGGAGGAAACAGAGACTGAAACAAGTACAAGCGAGTAAATTAAAGTAAGTCATTCCAATTATCATTATTTCATACATACTGGCTGAATCATATTAGCCATCTTTCCAATCCCTAATTTTTATATGTAATCTCTCCAAAATCAAGTCTATATTCTATTTCTTTCCTTATCTCTTATCTAACTACTCTCTAAGAAACTAGAATTTTTACTAAACTATTCTCCCCCGGATGTAAGTCTTTAAAGGTATATCTTACTCTTTCTTAACCCTCTTTGCAATCTCCTTTATAATCTCCTCTCTACTTTTACCACTAGTCTCAATTCCTAACTCTTTAGCTAATTTAGTAATTTCGTCTTCTTTCTTTGAAGATTCTTCCTCCTCAATCTCATCCTGCTGTGCTTTCTGGAATTCTCTCTTAGCGAGACCTAATGACCTAGCTAACTTAGGTAATTGCTGTGGACCCCATATTAGAAGAATTATTATGAATATTATTAGGAGTATTTCAGGAGGTCCAAGTCCAAATTGCAGTATCAGTTTCTCAACCGGCAGGAACATATCCCATAACCTCAATATTCAAATAAAGTATAATTGTTTAAATAAATTTTAAATATAATATTAAATGTGAAATTGATATATAGAATTAATTTTTCCAGACTGATATGAATATTTTTCTAAACTGATATAGAATCCTTAATATTCATAAGGTTGTAATATTAACACATATTTACATTTCTATACTAATCCTATATATTATTAAAGAGTGAAAATAGCATTATGTCCAGATATACATTGGTGGTGCTGAGTTTTGACAGAAGTAGTTAAAGTATGGAATACACCGTACGGACCGATAACGCAAAGAAAGATATTTGCTAATTTATTCGCTGAAGTAATTAGAAGAGGTAGGTGTATATTATGTGGTGCGTGTATAGCAGTATGTCCTATAAATGCATTAATATTATCAAATGAAATGCCCCGATTACTTGGGGCATGTATTAGATGTGGATATTGCTACTATGCATGTCCTCTAACCACGGATGAAGAGTTTAAAGGTTTTGATGATAAGAAATATGTTGATAAACTAGTCTTTAATGAGGTTAGAAGTGAAGTATTTGGGGTATTCAAGAAGATATACGTTGTAGAGAGAGTTAAAGATGATAATGCATGTCCAGATGAAGCAATAGCTAGGAAGATATTAGCTTATGGACTGAAGAGAGGGTTCTTTGATATAGTTATATTCTCGGGTTATGGAGAGCCAGCAAATAAATACCTAATTAGTACAGTTGGTAGGTGGGAGGCTAAGCCAATGTATGTATTTAATTATAACATGATAAATGAAGCACGATTAAAACCTCTGACTCCAGGCGCTCCCTATATTGGTTTGAGAGGGGCTATTGAAGAATATGTAGCTGGATTTTACCCCGGCTCTAGGACAGTTAGAGTAGCGTTATTCCTAAATCCAATGCAGGTTAGAGCAATTCATAGAATGAAGAATACTAAGATCCAATTTAGAAAGCT
>CAZHBK010000008.1:2161-22285 GCA_964530465.1 uncultured Nitrososphaeria archaeon
AGCTAACTAAGACGGTAGTATTTACAGTCTCAACTTTCAGTAGACCGTTTTATTCATACTCCTTGCTTAAGAAGATTCTTGCTAAAGACGGGATTGATATCGATTCGATTGAAGATTGGAGATTTGAATTAGATGGCCTTTCAATACTTTATAAAAGTGAATGGAGGAAGTATTCATACGACTCTCTTAAGGAAGCATATTATAAAGGTTATATGTCTATTGATGATTTAACAGGGGAATATGCTGATTTAAGCATTGGGATTTTAAGTGATATTGATGGTGTAGTAATGATATGTAGAAGTAAAAGAGCAGTTAAACTTGTTGAAGAAGCTATTAGAGATAATATCCTAAAGAAAGTTGATATTAGCCTAGATGAAGTATTGGATAAGCTTAAGTCACTCTACGGAGGTAGAGCACTATGATATTACTAACACCTGAGGAGATCTATTGGACTTTTATATTCCTATTTCTAGTCGTAGCAATGCTTACTATTGTAATAGGATACATACTTGCTAGGAAAGCTCCCACCAAGGTAAAGAGGGAGACATTTGAATGTGGTCAAGAAGTGGATATACATGTACATGATACATATATAAAGGGTGCGGAGAGATATTTTGCATACGCTGTAGCATTTTTTATCCTCGATGCTTTCACCTGGATTTTAATTGCATCCGTAAATGCCTTAAAAACATATCTATTTACGACTACTCTAATAGTTGTATACATAGTGTTGATAATGATTGTATTGGCATATTACATATCTAAGTTAAGGGAGGTTTTCAGGCCATGAGTAAGGAGGAAATTAAAGTTAAGAAGGGATTACTAGATAAATTACCTAAACCAATTAGAAAGATATTCAACTGGGGTAGGTCGTATAGTATATGGCCAGTACATTTTGTTACAGGTTGTTGTAGTCCGGAGTTTATGCAACTCTTCGGGCCAAGATATGATTTAGAAAGATGGGGAGTACTACCTATGGCTTCAACAAGGCAATCTGACGTAATGATTTTAGTTGGTAACGTTACAAGGAAAATGCTTAGAAGAGTTCTTAGATTATATGAGCAGATGCCTGAACCTAAATGGGTAGTAGTTGTAGGCGCATGTGCAATTTCTAAAGGCCCCTTCCCAGAAAGCTACAGCCTCGTTAGAGTAATGGATTATATGAAGGTAGATGTATTTATACCTGGATGTCCTCCTAAACCTGAAGCACAGGCGTATGGAATCTTACTGTTAAGAGATTTAATCTTAGAGAAGGTGAGGAAGAATGAAAGCGGAGGAGATAGTAAGGGTGATTAAAGAGCATTTTAAAGATAAGATAGTCGAATTAAAGACGCCGAAACCAAACCGGATCTACTTGAAGGTAATTAAAGAGTCATTAATAGATATAGCTAGGTATATTAAGGAAGAGCTGGGCTTCGATATGCCTATTAGTGCAGGTGGAACAGATTATCCGAAGCAAAAGAAGATCGAATTATTCTGGGTAATATGGTCATCTAAAAATAATGTTGTGTTAGTTCTTAAGACGGATGTAGATAGAGATAAACCAGAAATACCGACTCTATCTAAGGTGTGGCTTGGAGTGATGAAGTTTGAGCGTGAGACTTGGGAGCTGCTAGGCGTTAAATATATAGGCCATCCAAAGCTAAAACCATTACTCCTACCAGAGGATTGGAATTATGAGAGGGAAGGCTATCCGTTGAGGAAAGATTTTGATTTAAAAAGATACGAGGTTAGATGGGGTGGTGAGTAATGCATACTCTTAAAAGCAATGTATTTAATGAGATTGAGGAGATAGAAAGAGGCCTCTTTAGAATCAACATGGGGCCTCAACATCCGATTAGTGGTCAAGGTAGATTTATCGTTCTAACGGATGGAGAGGTTGTTTATGATATTGAGATGGATATGGGTTATTGTCATAGAGGAATTGAGAAGATTTTAGAATATAGGAATTTCATCCAAGGTATTGTTCCATTAGAGCGTATGGTAATGTTAGATTGCTGTAATATAGAGATGGCTTTTGCAGGTGCGGTTGAAGAATTATTTGAGATTGAAGTACCTCCTAGAGCTAATTACATTAGAACGATTGTTATGGAGATTAATAGAATATTAAGCCATTTATATGCGCTAGGGCTCCTTGCTGAATCTGCTGCATGGAATCCAGCTATATTCCTATGGACTACTGCTGATAGAGAGCCTTTCCTCGATTTGATGGAGATGCTGACTGGCGCTAGATGGAGTTATTCATTTATAATACCTGGTGGTGTTAGAGCAGACCTACCTAATGGATTTAAGGAGAGACTTCTAGAGACATTAAACTGGTTTGAGAAGAGGCTTGACGTATATGAGGAGACATGGATATATAATGAAACATTTAGAATGCGTACTGAGGGAGTAGGCGTAGTATCAAGGTCTCAAGCGATCGAATGGGGTGCTGCAGGTCCTAACTTAAGAGCTTCAGGCGTTCCATATGATACTAGGAAGAATGAGCCTTATGCAGCATATGAAGAGTTAGATTTTAAAATTGTAACTCATACTGCTGGAGATGCATATGCTAGAGGGTGGGCTAGGGTAGAGGAGATGAGAGTTAGTGTTGATATAATTAGGCAGGCTATTGAAAACATACCTGAAGGCCCTGTTAGAGTTAGATTACCTCCCAGACCTAAACCTGGTGAAGCCCTCTTTAGAGTTGAATGTGGACGTGGGGAGTTAAACGTATATATTATCTCAGATGGTAAGGATAAACCATATAGAGTTAAAATAAGCCCGCCTAGTTTTAGAAACTTCTTTGTAATTGAGCAGATTCCTAAGACCCAGAGAGTTTTATTAGCGGATGTTCCAGTTCTGATATATAGTTTTGACCCATGGTTTTTAGATGCGGATAGGTAGATGGATATGACGGATTTAACCTATCTATTGGAAATATTATTATTTCCGGGACTCGGATTCATACTTGGATTTGTCGTATTCGCTGTATGGTATCAAAGGAAGTATCTAGCTAGATTAATGATTAGAATGGGACCGGTACATTGTGGTAAAGTCCTTGGATGGCTTCAGCTTATTGCAGATGCACTTAAATTGATTAGTAAGGAGCTTATAGTTCCCGAAGCGGTTCATAAGAAGGCGTTTATAGTGGTCACATTTTTACTACCTACAGTACCTGCTGCAATGGTTGCTTTAATTCCATTTGCTAAAGGGCTAGTTATATTTAACGCATATGGATTTAATCTAATCTTATTCTTTGCTATATCAACATTATATCCTGTATTATCAGTATTAAAAGGTTGGGCGGCTAATAATAAATTTACAGTTGTTGGTGCATTTAGAATAATATATATGGATATTGCTGGCGAGATACCAATTGTACTATCGGCTTTAGGAGTTATGTTATGGGCTGGAACATACGATCTACAGGAGATTATAGAGCTTCAGAGAGAAGTGTGGTTTGTATTTCCTCAAATTTTAGGCTTTGTAGTATTCCTAATAGCATACTTGGCTATGATTGAGAAAATTCCATTTGACATCCCTGTAGCAGAACCAGAACTCGTACTAGGGCCTAGAACTGAGTATTCTGGTGCTTTCTTCCTGAATACAATGCTAGCAGATTACGTGAATATACTTGCATGGACGTTGCTAATGATAAGTCTATATTTTGGAGGTTATTTAGGCCCCTCCATAACTGGAAATCCATGGATTGATGGGTCAATATGGACTTTAATTAAATTATTAATTGCAATTACAATCGTATTCACAGTCATGATTTCATATGCTAGACTCAGAATCGATCAAGCTGTAAGATTAGGATGGAATTACCTTATACCTCTATCGCTAATAAATATCATGATCACAATATTCGTTAAATACATTGTTCTAGGAGGTGCCATATGATATGAGGTCTAAAAGACCTAGTTTTATAGCTAGAGTTTTTAAACCCTTCTTTCACGTAGCTCGTCATGCATTATATCAACCTGTAACTCATAAATATCCATTTGAGAGAATTAGAGGATATCCTAGAACGAGGGGATTTATAACTTTAAATATGGATACATGTGTTGGTTGTGGTGTATGTGCTCACATATGTCCTGATAAAGCAATTAAAATGACTGTTGTAGAAGGAAAACCATATACGTATCCCTCATTTGATTTTGGAAAATGTTGTTTCTGTGGTTTATGCGTTGAATCATGTCCTACTGAATCCCTTAAAACGACGGATATCGTTGAGTTAGCTTCATTTGAATATAGTGGTTTGGTATATCCACCAGATAAATTGAAAGAGCCAGATCTTAAGAGACTACTTCCTCAGATGAAGTATGAGTTGAAGACTGCTATATCTAAGAATAAAGGACCGTATTACATTAGAAGGAGGGTTAGATAATGAATATCGCTGAAATATTAGCGAGTCCTAATACTATATATGTTGTAATTTTATCAGTAATTTTAATCATGCTAGCTATAATAGCTGGACTACATAGAAACTTAGGATATGCGATATTAAGCTTGCTTGCATTTAGTGTCGTAACAGGAATCTTGTTCTTCGTCGTTAACGCACCCTATGTTGGGATTGTACAGATAGCTGTATTCTCAGGTGCAGTCATCGTTCTTTTCATATTTGTATTCATATCAACTCGTGGAGGTGTTGCTGAAGTTGAATAAGATAGATGTATTTTCAATAATTAGCCTAATATTAATGTCCATCTTACTTATAATAGTTGTCTCACACTTAAGACCAGAGTTACTATCTAAGGCTTTAGGACCTTTAGTACCACCTAAAGATGTTATAAGATTTGAAACCAGCTATGTTTGGAGGGAGAGAGGACTAGATACATTACTTCAGACAATACCATTGGCTGCAGCATTGTTAGGAGTTTTAATATATATGGTTAGAGTTAGGAGGGGTGGTGAATGAGTATAGGATACATCCTATTAATTACAGCTGCAATATTATTTTCGATAGGTATAGCTATAATACTGGCTAGAAGGAATTTAATCAGAATTATAATTGGGATGGAGATAGCTGCTACAGGAGTTAATATAAACTTTATAGGTCTATCACTTCTTAAAAACCCATATTTAATCGATCCACTAGCTCATACTATAGTAATAATTTCGATATTACTCGATGGAGCGTTAATTGGAGTTGCTTTAGCTATGACTCTAGTTGTTTATAGGAAGTTTAGGACTCTCGATGTTGATAAAATTAGAAAGTTGAGGTGGTGATGGATGCTTCCTTACGCTCCATGGATGGTGTGGGTATTACCACTTATCGTAGCATTCACGCATCCAATATGGGAGAGGATTAGTGAGAAGCTTAGAGACTGGATTGCTGTTGGAGTAGCATTTGTATCAGCGATATTTGCGGCATCTATGATCCCGGATGTTTTAAATGGATACACTATAATTAATGGTGTTAAATACCCGTTACCATATGATTGGGTATTTGCAAAATGGATTCCATTACCTGGGCTTGAGATTTCAGCAGGAGTATTAATAGATTCATTAAGTGTCTTTATGGCTAATGTAGTTGCATGGCTCTGCAGCTTTATATTCCTGTACTCAATAGAGTACATGCATGGCGATAGAGGAATTACAAGATACTGGATGCTAGTAAACTTCTTCATGGGTAGTATGGAGTTATTAGTCATGGCTGACAACTTACTAGTAATGTTCTTTGGGTGGGAGGGCGTTGGTTTTGCTAGCTATGCATTAATCGGATACTGGTATTTAGATGAGAAGAAATACTGGATTGGTCCCTATTCACCATCCCACTGTGGAATGAAAGCATTTGTAACAACTAGGATAGGGGATGTTGGATTACTAGCATCAATAATTATGATATATCTATATTCTCACACTTTCAACTTCCTGCAATTAGCTCATAATTATAGTTGGGCTATTCAAATGGCACGTGAAGGCATTCTATCATTAGTATTAATACTCTCATTATTAGGACCGATCGGTAAGTCTGCCCAATTTCCATTACATGTATGGCTTCCAGAAGCTATGGCTGGTCCTACAACTGTAAGTGCGTTAATACACGCAGCTACAATGGTTAAGGCAGGAGTGTATTATGTTGCTAGAATTTTACTGGTTTTATATCCGATTTATATATCAGCGCATAATATAGTAGCAGGTGCATTCAATACTTTCTTCCTTGTAGTTGCGTGGGTAGGTGCATTTACAGCATTCCTGGCGGCATCAATGGGGTGTGTATCTGATCAGATTAAGAAGGTACTAGCATATTCTACGATTAGCCAGCTAGGATATATGTTCTCGATACTTGGTGTTGCAGGCTTATTAATGAGTCATCAGGAGGCATTCATAGAGAGCTATATAGCTGGTGTCTCACATTTAATGAGTCATGCGATATTCAAAGCGCTATTATTCTTATCTGCAGGAGCTATCGGGCATGCTATTGAAAGTTATATGCTAAAGGATATGGGTGGTCTTAAGAAGTATATGCCTAAGACATTCATATTTATGGCTATTGGATGTTTCGCACTAGCTGGAATACCTCCATTTAATGGATTCTGGAGTAAGGATTTAATCTTACATGTGTTATATAGCGAGAATATGCTAGCATTATATGTATTACTAGCAGTTACAGCAATACTTACAGTCTTCTATACATTTAGAATGTTCGGATTAGCATTTTACGGAGAGGAAAGTGAATATGTTAAACATTTAATTGAAGAAGGTCATAAACCACACGACCCGGGGATATACATGAGTTTATCCCTAGCCGTATTATCTATTGGTGCTTTAGTATCAGGATTCTTCATACCATCTCTAATAGATTTATTTAGAAATTCATTTATGTATATAGGTATTGAAAATGAGATATTAAATGAACTTCCAATCTCGTCCTACATAAAGTTCTATATATCTACATTAATTAATCCACTAATCGGAGTAACAGCATTAATAATAATAGTTGGTTTAACTCCATCATATATGACTTTTATAACTTACAAATGGAGTGCTAAGGATATTATTGAGAGAAATGTATTTTTAAGATTAATCTGGAAATTCCTATATAATAGATGGTATATCAATACAATCTACTACTTAATATTTGTTGATGGATTTAAGGCATTCTGTAACAGCATCTTTAATAATATTGAATGTAATGGTAGTGGAGAGCTTTTAAAGAAAGGTTACTCTAGTTTCTCGAATATAGTTAGAAGGGTTCAGACTGGATTCCTGAGAGTTAATATGGCGTATATTGCATGGGGGCTGATTATAACTCTCATAATATACTTAATGCTAACGGTCTAGAGGTGGGAGTATGAGTAGCATACTTTTAATATCCATATTATGGCTTTATATTGGTGCAGTAGCGATCTATCCTATCGGTAGGTATCTAAGGAATAAAACTGGCTATCTATCTGCGTTTATAATAGGAGTTGCAACACTATTATATCTTTCCATAGCTAATGATATATCGTCTCCATATGTTGAAGAGTATCACTGGGTTTTAATACCTCAGGTCTTGAAAATATCATTCGCACTTGTAGCAGACTATGTTAACTACATCATTGGGCTGACAATCTTAATTGTTACGTTCTTCGCGGCAATATACTCAGTTACTTATATGGAGCATGAACATGCATTAGATGCTTACTTCTTCCTATATACGGTATACTCTGCTGGAATGCTCGGTGCAGTTCTAAGCATGGATCTAATACAATTCTTATTCTTCTGGGAAGCAATGCTAGTTCCAAGCTATATATTAATAGGGGTATGGGGATATGGAGATAGAAGGAGGGTCGCATATAAATACTTCATATATACTCAACTTGGAACAATATTATTAATAATATCATTTGCAATATTAGGTTTATACTCTAATGGCAACTTCGATATATCAGCAATATATCTAATAGCACATAAGATACCATCAAACATCCGACTACTATTAGCCGGATTAATGATAGCTGGTTTTGGAGTTAAGATGGCTATCGTACCATTGCATGGATGGCTTCCAGAAGCTCATGCTGAAGCGCCAACACCTATAAGCGTTATATTGAGCGGAGTAATGATTGAAGTAGGTCTATATGCTTTAATTAGGATTACACTACCACTTACTTTCCCTACGTGGCACAGTAGCGATATGATGACTCTGCTTACGATTTTGGCGTTAATCTCTATGTTCTATGGCGGTATGATGGCTTTAGTACAGGATGATGTTAAGAGGTTACTAGCATATAGTAGTATTAGTCAGATGGGTTACATGTTCTTAGGTGTTGCAGCCGCTAATCCAATCTCAATAGAGGGTAGTATCCTACATGTATTTAGTCATGGACTACTTAAGGGATTATTATTCATGGTTGCTGGGGTGTTAATTCATCAAATTGGAATTAGAGATATGCGTAAGCTAGGTGGGTTAGCTGTTAAAATGCCTATTACGGCTTCATTAGCTGTAATAGGTGCTATGGGGATCGCAGGCCTTCCAGGAATCTCCTCATTTATAAGTGAGTTCTTAATATTCACAGGTGTGTTTAACTCAAGTATTTATAATAAAATCTTAATATTATTCATGGCTGTATTAGCAACTGGGCTAACAGCTGCATATATGACTCTATTCATTAAGAGAGTATTCTTCGGACCTCTACCTAAGGAGTTGGAGAACGCTAGAGATCCAGATATGAATATGATAATCCCCATGACTCTAATGGCTGTAATAGCAATAGTAGTAGGTGTATATCCAAGTATAATCTTAGACTATATAGCTCCGGGTATGGAGCCATTTTTTAAGTTTATTAGGGAGGTGTGGGGTTAGATGACTGATCCAATTATCATATTAGCTATTATGGTTTTCTTCACATTTACAACACCTATACTAGGTTATATGTTCAGGAGGTTTGAGAAGTACTTAGGTATCTGGGCTACATTAGATTTCTTGATAACGTTAATATACATTATATCTACATTAAACTTATCGGACATTAACAATCCTAGGATATATAGGTTATTCCAATCTCCAATAGCATCATCATTGAGATTTGATGGATTAAGTCTATTTTTCATAGTTGTGTTTTTAATAGTATCTATAGTATCAGCTATACATAGCATTGGATATATGGAGAAAGATATACATTTAACGGCATACTATACTTTAATGCAATTAATGACTTTAGGACTTGTCGGATTAGCACTAGCAGATGATATATTCACGTTCTTCATATTCTGGGAGGGTATGGCTATAAGTAGTTATGTATTGGTTGCATTTAGGTATCATCTTGATGAGCCAGTTGAAGCAGGAATCAAGTACATTATCATGAGTGGCGTAGGTAGTATAGTAATCCTATATGGTATTAGCTTTATTTATGGAGTTACTGGTGGGTTAAGTATAGAAGCAATATATGCATCTATAAAGCCATTAATCTCGAAAGATCTATATATTCCAATCATAATAGCATCGTTATTTCTAGTAGGTTTCGGAATCAAGGCGGCATACTTTCCATTCTGGACCTGGCTTCCGGATGCTCATCCAGCTGCTCCAAGTCCTATAAGTGCACTATTATCTGGAATTGTAATTAAAGCAGGGATATTAGGTATTATTAGATTTGCACTACCTATCATCATATATAGAGGTGGATTTGCATTACCACTATACATAATTGCAATAATAACAATGACTCTTGCTAACTTACTTGCATTAATGCAGAGTGATATTAAGAGATTACTTGCATATAGCAGTATTGTCAATATAGGTTTCATCCTCATCGGTATTACAGCTGCTGGATATGGAGCCGTTAAATATGGTATTGCCTCAGCTTTAACTCATGTATTCAGTCATGCTCTTGGTAAAGGTCTTGCTTTCCTTGCAGCTGGAGGTATTATATATGCTATGGAGACTAGAGAAATCGCTAAGATGGAGGGATTTGGTAGAAGACATCCAGTTACAGGATTCGCACTTGCACTAGCGTTATTAAGCCTTGCTGGAATGCCTCCACTACCAGGTTTCTGGAGTAAGTGGTTCTTAATCTTCAGTGCTTTGGATGCAGGCTTAACCTATCTAGCTATAATTGGTGTATTTAATAGTGTGCTTGCAGTTATATATTACCTATGGCTGATCCAAAGATTCTTCTTCGCTGAACCAACAGAGTACGTTATTAAATCTAAAGAAGTCTCATCATATATCAAGGTAGCATTAATACTACTATCTGCATTCATGATTCTAATCGGCGTCTATCCATCATTAATGTATGATTTAGCTAATTTAGGTGCTTCAGCAATATTAAATTCACTTCCCAAGTAAGCATCTAGATATAACTTATTTTTAGAAAAAAGATATTGGGAATTACTTATTTAAATGTATAATCAATTGTATATCTTTCTGTAAACTTAACTACCTTCTCTCTAATCGTATCGGGTTTAACACCCTTATATATATCTGAAATATACTCAGCGATTACTTCCATATCTGATTCTTTTAATCCCCTCCTGGTTAGCTCTGCAGTACCTAGTCTAGCAGCATAATCTACTATTATATTTGCTGCTTCAAGCCTTTTAGCGAAATCATTGTAATCCTTGAATGCTTTTCTATCTAATATTATCTGATGTGTTTCAGTGAAACCTAAATGCTCATAGAGTACGGGTATTCCATCCTCATGCAGGCTTTTAGCTAGCGCTTTTGCATTTTTAACGACTTGTGTAGCATACTCTTTACCAAACTCAATCATCTCAAGTAGTGTATATGTTAATGCTAGAATTCTTCCATAGTTAGGATTATCAACAGTTTTCATAGTAATACTATCTCTAATTCTATCCTCAACCTCCTTAATAGATAGTATTATACCTCCTTGAGGACCCGGGAATGTCTTATGAGTACTTCCATTGAATAAGACTGCTCCCTCTCTAATCGGGTTGGGATATACTTCACCAGCTATCAAACCTAATACATGCGATGCATCATATGCAAATAGAACACCATGTCTATGAGCTATTTCAGCTATTTCCCTAATTGGATGTTTAAATGGTATAAAACTTGAGCCAATATAAATTAAATTAACCTCCCAAGTTTCTTCCATTAAGGTTTTAAATCGTTCTAGATCGATATTTCCAATCGATATGTCGAATGGGATAGAGATCACTTTAAGACCTAACTTAGATGGTATTCCCTCTTCATGAATCCCAGGATATCCCCCATATCTGAAATCTATTGATGCAATAGTATCTCCTATATTAGTTAGAGCCATTAGAACAGCTAAATTGGATACATGACCTGAAACAGGTCTTAAATCAGCATAGTCTGCTTTAAATAACTTCCTAGCAAGCTCACATCCAATATCATATACTTCATCAATGTATCTAGTACCTAGATAAAAATTTTCAGTCTCATATTCAATCCACTTTCTATCTCTCAAACTATATCGATGTCCGAAGTCGCTAGCTAGTAATTCTCTCGCTTTAGGGCTCATAATATTTTCAGACGGTATTAGATTTATACATTTGTCTCTCCATTCTTCATGCTTTCTCGATATATTTATAATTCTATTTAAATACCCACTATTCTCCATATCCTAATTCCCTCCTTACGATTTTAACTGCTTCAACCATATTAGCTAATTTCTTTCTCGCAATTTCTCTAGCTCTAGTTCTAAGACCGCAATCTGGGTTTATGAATAATTTGTCTGGCTCGATATATTTTAAAGCATATTTAATTCTATCTACTATAAGTTCTACAGGTTCTATTTCATTTGTATGTACATCAATAACACCTAATCCGAGTTCCTTATCGTATCCATACTCCTTGAGTTTCTTTAATAAAGAGTATCCTCTTCTGGCTTCATCATCGATTCCTCTCCTCCAGCTATCTCTATTTGCAAATTCTAATGTTAACTGCTTTGTTTTTAACTCATGTATGTAGGGAAGTAGTAAGTCATAATTACTGTAGCATATATGTGTTGTAATTGTAGCTTTAATATCTTTAACTGCTTCATTAAATGCCTCTACGAAGATATCCATCTCATTTGGATGTGTTGTAGCAGCTGGCTCATCAATCTGAATCCTGAATACTTCATATTTAGATAAATCTTTAAGTATCGGATTGATTACGTTTTTAGCTATATCTATAACTAACTCCCTCTTAGCGTTATATCTTACTATCTTAGGATCTTTCTCAAATCTCATCCACTTCTTAATATAGAATTCATTAAAACTCCAATCTGCTATTGTATATGGACCTGTAATTGGAATTTTAACAGGTTTTCTTGCATTTTCCCTAATAAATAGATATTCCTCTAAATGATAGTTCTTAACTAGCTTTGGTATAGATTTAACTGCTCCCTTAACGAAATATCTATTATCTAGGATTCTAACCTGACCAACGAACTCGATACCTTGAATATATGATATTGGATGGTAATACATTTCCCATCTATGCATTTCTCCATCCCAAACTATATCTAAACCTACATCTTCAAGCATTTTAATAGTTTCGATACTAGCCTTCTTAATGCATTTATTGAGTTCCTCCTCACTAGCCTTTCCAGCAAAATATTTCTTCCATACGTCGAATAGATAATCTGGTTTTCTAATACTTCCGATCTCCTGCGTTGGTAATATAGGTAATTTCATCCTCTCAGCCTCCTAGCTAGATGAGCTAATACCATTATCTTAGCTCTTGCAATATTATAAGGTAGGTAATCTAAATCAGTATTAGGGCATACACCAATATTCTTAAATTTAACTCTAGCATTAAAGCCTCTAATAGTTTTAACTAAGTCTTCAACATCCTCCAGTAGAGAATTCTGTGCATCTATGATTCCTAAAGATAGTCTATCTACTGGTATTCTATCTAATATCTCAATAGGAGTATAGCTTAAATCTACTGAAAATCCATATTGTGCTATATCACATAATAAGCCTATAACTGGATTTACGTCACCAAAGTATAAATGAAGCCAGTACTCAAATCCAGACTCAATTAGAGGTTTATATAAATCTTTAACAGTCTTTGTATCCACGTACTCACCTTCATACGCTATCGATGGTTCATGTAGTATGATTACTCTAAATCCATTACTACGTAGGTCTTCCATAGCGCCTAATATAACATTCTGTATTGTATCTATTGCTGTACCTCTATCTCTAAACTCAGATAGCTTATAAAATGTATATAAACCGGGGAGAGTATATATCCAATCCCTTCCTTTAGGCATTAAATCAGTAAACATATATTCATCTAACAATCCTGGTTTATAACTCTGCTTATCTACTATAATTGGCTTCCTATAAAATGTATTGTTTTCAAAGAATCTAGTTAGAGGGCCTTCTCTAATATTCTCTAACTTTGTAAATGGCCTGAATAGATCATGCCAGTTTATATGAGGATTATGTATATACGTAAGATCTGCCCTAACTTGAAGATCAATTACCTCCTTTGCCTCCCTCCTAATTTCATCCTCTAAATCTTTACCTGTTGCTTTCCCCCATTCCCACATCTTCCAGATGCTAATTAATCTATCATCCCTAGGAAATATCCCAGTAATATAAAATTCATAGTTAGTCATAGACTAAAATATCTCAACGAAAACCTATAAGTATTATTAATTAATTCGGCATCTACACTAGTATTTGATCTCGATTTAAATAATAAAGATGATAATTTTTATAGTATTCGATTTAATGAAATAAGCTTAACCATAATATGGTGCGGTCTAAAATGCCTAGATTACTAGATAGAATATTCACATATAGATTGCCAGTAACAATTGAATCACCACTAATTAAGTCATTAGGCGATTTAGAGACTTTTATAGATATTGCTGGTTCAGACCCAATGTTTAATAAATACTTTATTGCTGTTAACATTCCAAATATGCCTCTTGGGCGTCTATCGTTAGATCCATTCATATCAGCTATTAAAATAAGGGATAGTATAGGAATTGATGTTATTCCTCACTTAAGTGTGGCATTAGAAACTGAATATACTTTAGTTAGAACTCTAATTACAGCCTCGGAATTTAGAATTAATAATATACTACTTGTTGGAGGAGACATTAAGTTAAATTCCTCGATTGATGTATTTCATGCGTTAAATATCATTAACCAATTGAGGAGTGGATTTATTAGACTTGCAGGTAGAGAGTATAAATTAGATCCAATTAAATTCAGTGTTGGAGCAGCCTTAATACCTTGGAGAAGAGGCGAAGATAACATAGTTTTTAGAAAAGTTAAATCCGGGGTTTCCTTCTTCCAGACGCAGTACATTTTCGATACATCTATATCCAACCTAATATGTAATATTGTCAAAATAGCTGATAAGTACCAGTATAGTATTGGGAAGTTTGCAATATTATTAGGATTACTACCAACACTAAACAACTACACCGCTAGTGTCATATCTAAGATTTACGGGCCCTCGATAAGCAAGACATTATCCAGATATATTAATAATATTAGAGGTTATAGGAAATTCTTAAAGGAATTACTTGGAAAGATATTAGATGAATGTACTGAATATGTAGGTAAATTAGTTAAGATAGGAGTACATATAATGCCTATTAAATGGAGCCGAGATCTACTTACCGACATTTACCTCCTAATTGATGATTTAAAGAGTTCCGTATAACGTAAATTCATGATTTATCAGTTATTAATTAGTTAGCTAGTTGACTAAAACGAGATTTAAATAAGTATCCTAATCGGTATATTATGTTAGGGAGGATAAGATGTTCGATCTTAATATAGAGATAAAGATTAATCTTGATAAAAGCAAACTGAAGAAACCTATACTTATAGCTGGATTGCCTGGGATGGGATTGACTGGAAAGCAGGCTGTCGACTATTTAATTGAGTCATTAAATGCATTTAAGATTAGTGAAATTAAAACCCCCTTCCTAACAGCTCCAGCAATTACAACTCATGATGGTATCGTCGACGATATGATGAGTGAGATCTATACCTTATATTATGCTAAATCAGGA
Source organism: uncultured Nitrososphaeria archaeon (assembly GCA_964530465.1). Classification (GTDB taxonomy): domain Archaea; phylum Thermoproteota; class Nitrososphaeria; order Geothermarchaeales; family JDFR-13; genus CAZHBK01. The sequence goes on from CAZHBK010000008.1 coordinate 17,092, forward strand.
GATCTAGATCTAATATTATTTACTGGAGCTACCCAACCTCCTTCAGCCGAATGGCAGCATTTATTATCATATAGAATCGTTGAAGAACTATCTAAATATGGTATTGAGGTTATATATACATTAGCTGCAACACCAATATTTACATATAAGTGGGATGCTCAAGTATATGGCGTTGCAACAAGTAGAGACCTCCTTGAATTACTTAGACTACATGGGGTAATACCAATGCGTGGTGAGGGAATGATTTCGGGTATGAATGGTCTCTTAGTTGGATATGGAAAGAAGTTTGGAATTAATGGAGCGATATTATTAGGAGAGACCTATTTAACAAATTCAAGGGATTATATTGCTCCACTAGCTGTACTGAGAGCTTTAGTAAGAATCTTAAGAATTAATGTTGATTTAACAGGTATGGAATCTCTAGCTCTGGAATTCCACAAACAGTATATGGCTACATTAGCTAAGGCTACCGCTGAAAAGAAAACTGATAAGAGTAGACTGGGTTATATCTCATAATTAAGTTAATTAGAGAGGAGTCAGCTTAATTCCATCACTAACTCTTTAACTTCATATAGCAAGCTTATAGGATATATTTACCCAATTTTTGAACACGTATTAATCTAAGGTGAGGTTTTCCTTAAAAGATCTTACAGGCATACAATTTAATGGTGGTTTTAGTGAGTTTAAGAGTAGGCGTCCATGTGTCTATATCAGGTGGTGTTGGTAAAGCTCCCGAAAGAGCTTACCTAATGGGATGCACGGCATTTCAGATCTTCACTAGAAACCCTAGAGGATGGAAATATACCGATTTAAAATCTGATGACATTGAGTTATTTAGGAGTGGAGTTGAAAGATATGGATTTAAAGGGTGTGTTGCATCTCATATGCCATATCTTCCAAATCTAGCATCGCCAGACGACAGAATTTACAATCTATCACTAGATTCATTAATTAAAGAGTTAGAGAGAGCAGGCTTACTCGGAATCCCATATCTCGTAATCCATCTAGGTAGCCACATGGGTGCTGGAGAGGATGTCGGTAGGAAGAGACTTATAGATGCAGTGGATATAGCACTATCTAAAGTTGAAAATGATGTGATCATCTTACTTGAGAATATGGCTGGGCAGAAGCATAGTATTGGGAGTAGATTCGAGGATATACAATATTTGATCGAACATATATCTTTTAATGATAGAATAGGTGTATGCTTTGATACGGCCCACGCCTTCCAAGCAGGCTATGATCTTAGAGACGAATCGTCAGTGGAGGAAACTCTTGAGGAATTCGATAACATTATCGGTTTTAAAATGCTCAAACTAATACATCTAAACGATTCTAAGACCGAACTTGGTAGTGGTAGAGACATTCATGAGCATATTGGACTGGGATTTATAGGTGAAGAAGGCTTTAAAGCTTTTTTAAGACATCCGGAAGTCTTAAAGAGACCGTTAATTTTAGAGACACCAGTCGATGAGAGAAGAGAAGATATAGGTAATCTAATGAAAGTATGGGAGCTGTCAGGTTTGAAACCACCAGATGATATCAAGAAGAGATGGGATGAATTTCTTAAGATGGAGAAAAAAGTATATGCAAAGGCAAAACCGAAAACAAGAAAGGTGAGAAAGAAGAAATAGCTTATTCCTCCTCTGGGAATACCTTAATTGCTTGAACAGGGCATGCTGTTTCACATGAGAGGCATGCAATGCATTGATCTTCATTAACCGGATCAGCCTTCTTCTCGGAGGCTGGATGCCCCGGTGTCTCAACCCATTCAAATACACCTACCGGACATACATCTATACATGCACCATCTGCAATGCATATATCGAAATCAACGCATACCTTTTTACCGTGAATGCCTAATTGAGTCGGTGGATTCACAGGACCCCACACTGGATGACCATTATGCTCTCCAACAATCTGCCTCTTCTTCTTAAATTCGGGATCTATGGGCACTTTAACCACCTATATTAAAACTTTAAATAGATTAGACTATTAAAAACGAATATAATTTGTTTTTACTATTGAAGCATAAGAGCTATAAAATTATTATATTACACGTTCTGTAATCGAGAGAAACTATATGCGGATATTATAGGGATAAGTTAGTTATTTTAGCCATCTTGAAGGAGACAGAATGATCGCTTAGTGCTTCTTACAATAACAAATATTATTATTTACATTTTAAAGTTGATCAAGTATATGTTAGTACATGATAATATATTTAAAATGAAAAATAATATTTTAGACTAAAGTAATTATAGTAAAGTATTATAGTTTCTTATTTTGATGGTGAGTCTCTATGAAGCCTAGTAAGGTTGTAGAGACATTTATAACTTACTCATATGGCACTTGGAGGCTTCAGAGAGACTGGAAGAAAGCATTGCATATTAAGTATGGTAAGGGTGCTTATTTATACGATGAGAGTGGTAAGGCATATCTTGATTTCTCAGCAGGGTTAGCATGTGTTAATCTAGGATATGGAAATGAGAGAATTATTGAAGCGGTAAAGGAGCAGGTTGAGAAATTAGCGTATTTAGCTCCTGCATATGCTACCGATATTAGAGCTGAGGCTGCTGAAGAATTAATTAAGGTTTTACCGGATCATCTTAAGAAATTCGTTACATCTAACTCTGGTGCTGAGGCTAACGAGGATGCTCTCAAGATAATTAGAATGTATAAAGCACCAGCATATAAAGTAATTGCAAGATATCAATCATATCATGGATCTACTGCTGGAGCAATATCATTAACTGGCGATCCGAGAAGAACCGCTGTCGAGGTACATACTAATGTTAGAGGTACTGTATTTATGCCAGATCCATTCTGCTATAGATGTCCATTTAATTTAGAGTACCCTAAGTGTGAATTAGCATGTCTTAGATATTTAGAATATATTCTTAAAAATGAGGGTAATGTAGCTGCTATATTCTTAGAGCCTGTAACTGGTACTAATGGAGTAATAATACCGCCAAAGGAGTTCTATGAAGGTATAAAAGAGCTTACTAAGGAGTATGATGTATTGCTCGTTGTAGATGAAGTCATGTCGGGTTGGTGTAGAACTGGAAAGTGGTTTGCACATCAGCACTGGGATTTAAAACCTGATATATTGACGACTGCTAAGGGTGCGACTAGTAGCTACATACCACTAGGCATAACTGCTACCACCAAAGAGATAGCAGATTTCTTCGAGGATAAATTCCTCGCGGTAGGACACACCTTCGCATATCATCCTGTTGCGATGGCAGCATTGAAAGCTGCCATTGAAGAGTATAGAAGTCGAAATATTAATAGCCACGTAGAGAGAATGGGTAAATATCTAGATAAAAGGCTGGAGGAGTTAAAGGAGAGACATAAATCAGTCGGTGATGTTAGAGGAATTGGATTATTCTGGGCTTTAGAGATAGTTAAGAATAGAAAGACTAAAAAACCATTCAACACCAGAGAAGATAAAATACTAGGAAGGCCGTTTATGACGGCAAAAATTGCTTCAAAACTACTAGAGTATGGAGTTATAATGAGTATGGCATGGATTACACATTTCGTAATAGCACCACCACTAATTGTAAATGAGGAGGATATTGATAAAGGCATCGAAGCATTTGATCAAGCATTAAAAATAGCTGATGCTGAAGTTGAAGAGTAAAAAGAATATACCACTTCCTTTTTTATCCCATAATAATTCTCTCTAAAATTATCTGATAATTATAGTTTATAAAGTGAATTAAATCCAAATAAATGGGGAGTCATAATATGAGAAGTGAGGAGATAATATATATTGATAGAGATAGAAAGATTGGGAATTATGTGGAAGCTATTAGACTGATGTTTGAAGCAGGATATCCTCATATTGTATTATGTGCCAAAGGAGAAAATATAGATAGAGCGATTCAGATAGCTAGCAAATGTAAGAAGAATCTAAATGCAAAAATACTGTTCTATACTTATTCAAAAGACGTAAAGAATGACGGCGAGCGTAAGATTATGATATTATTAGAGAATACTATCAGAAGATAAGTATATTGCTAAGAATATCATTACCTAAGCTAATACATTATTTAAAGAAGATATAGTATGGGGGTTATGCAATATATGAGAGACTACAGAAACCTATTAAACATTCTAATTGAGGCTACGAGGATAATGTATGATGCTATATGGGATGAATATAATAGAGTATCTAAAACTAATGTTACATTAAGTGAGATAGCTAACAGAGTTGATAATGCATCAGCAAGTGCGTTAGAAAATTATTTAGAAGAGATAGATTTTAAACCACGTGTAATATCTGAGGAGGGATTTAAAACATATAATCCTAAGGAGGATGTTATACTAATTGTTGATCCGATTGATGGAACGACGAACTTCGTAAGGGGGATTCCATTCAGCTCTATATCACTTGCTCTATCTAGAGGTAATTCAATTAATGATATATTCATAGGTGTTATTAAGGATATATTTAGAGGGGATTTATTCCACGCCATTAAAGGTATGGGGTCTTTCCTAAATAATACTAGAATACATGTAAGCAAGGTTAAATCAACTGCTGAAGCATATATATCGATTTGTATTAACAGAGCAAAACCAGGCAGGTCATCTGAGTTAAATATCCTACCATTAATTCCATATGCACGTCATTTCGGATCGGCAGCTTTAGAAGGTGCTTATGTAGCATGTGGAAAGATAGATTTACATGTTGATGTTCGAGGAGCTTTAAGGGTATTTGATATAGCCGCTTCTCAATTACTTGTAAAGGAGGCTGGAGGTAAGGTATTAGTATGGCAGAATAGATCAACAAATGTAGATATATTTAAGATACATGGTATTTCAATAATAGAAGCGTGTAGCCCGCATTTACTTGAGAGGGCGATGGACTTTATAAAAATTTAATAACTCTAATCATCTAAGTCGATGTCATCAGGATACTCGTCTTCTTCATCAAAGTATTCGTATTTAACTCTATCTAATAGCTTAGAGTCTACATAAACGCATTTATTAGCTAATAATGCTAGTAGGATTGCATGACTAGGAATCATTATTATCTTCTTCTTACCAATAGTATATTTTTCATTTAGGATTATTGAGGCTCCATAAAAGCTATATCTACTATCATAATAGTCTATAACGACTTCTTTAACTGCATCTCTTAATATTCTTTCAATATCTGGGAATTCTAACAATGTATCATATATAG
>CAZHBK010000009.1:0-21380 GCA_964530465.1 uncultured Nitrososphaeria archaeon
CATGAATACAGGTTGGAGACTGTCTTTAAAGGATCTCATCCTCTCGTATTTTACTCAGAAACAACCATTGTGGATTATTCTACTCTTATAATTTAATCCAATGTCGTTGTTTAGGATTGTAAGCAGTAGATTAGTGGGCCCGGTGGGAATCGAACCCACGACCTCCGCCGCGTCAGGGCGGCTTTATGCCTCCCTATACGGGAGGTGTCATACCACTAGACTACGGGCCCCATCGTCTATGATTCTATCTCTATTTTATGCCGTGGATTATATTTTAAGTTTTTTAGTTTTAACGTGTACTTTAGTTGTTCCTCAATTTAATTTAAGTTATTTTGAGTCGGTTTAAATTAACTTTGTAGATAGTTAATATAGTTATTAATTTTCCTCTTTAGCTTGCTGTATTGATTCTTTTTAATTAGAGGTGAGTGTATTTGAATTTTGAGTTTTCTGAGGATGAGATTAGATTTAGGGAGGCTGTAGCTGAGTTTGCTAAGAGATATATTGAGCCTGTATGGGTTAAGGTTGATGAGGAAAATAAAATTCCATATGAGCTAATTAAGAGAATGGCCGATCAAGGGTTGTTTGCTATTCCTATATCTGAGGAGTATGGTGGGATGGGTGGTACTTTCGTTATGGCTACTATTGCTGTAGAGGAGATAGCTTATTATGATCCAGCAGTTGCAATAGCAGTATATGCATTGTTAAATAATGGTTGGCCTTTAGCTCTAGAGATTCATGGTAGTGAGGAGGCTAAGAGTGAGATTCTTCCTAAAGTTGCTTCAGGCGAGGCTTTCTTCGGAATTGCATCGACAGAGCCACATGGTGGTAGTGATGTAGCTGGTATTAAAACTTTTGCTCAGAAGAAAGATAATGTCTGGGTTTTAAATGGAGAGAAAGCGTATATTAGTGGTGTTAGAGAGGTAACTGAGCTTCCATGGGGTGGTGGGTGGTTCCTAGTTGCTAAAACTGGTAGTTTAGAATGGGGTCATAGGAATATAACTGCTTTTGCAGTACTACCTAAGCAGAATGGAAAATTGAAGGATGGATTTAAGCCTACGATATATGAGGAGATTGGAAGAGGAGGATTAAGTAGTGGTGGGTTTATACTAGAGAATTTTGAGGTTGAGGACAAGTATAGGATTGGTGAGGAGAATAAAGGCTTTTATTATGTTCTTGAGGGTTTCAATATCGCTAGGACACTTGTAGCTGCTGCATGCGTTGGTAGTGCTAGATGGGCTTTAGATCAAGCAAGTGAGTGGATTAAGAATAGGAAGTTGTTTGGCCGGAGGCTTTCATCATTTCAAGGTATATACTTTAGATTTGCCGAGTTATATGCTGAGTTGGAAGCAGCTAGGTTGTTTACATATAGAGCTGCATGGATGATAGATAAAGTTTACATTGAGAAGGATTCACATTATAAACCTAAGGATTTGAATATTCCAGTTGCATTAGCTAAAATGAAAGGGCCTGAAGTTGCAACTAGAATATATGAGGAGGTTTTGAAGTGGTTTGGAGCATATGGATATACTAAAGAGAGCAATATTTGGAGAGGGTGGCTAGGGACTTTTTCATATACGATTGGTGCAGAAGGTGCGCAGAATATAATGAGGATAATAATAGCTAGAGATATACTTGGAAGTGAGTATATCCGTGGATGAGGGAGTAATATATGAAGATCCTCGTCCCTATAAAATTATCAGTTGATTCTAATCAGGTTAAATTTGATGCACATAGTAAAGAGCCTATAGCGGATGCTATTGTAAGAGTATTTGGTGATACCGATAAATGCGCACTTGAGGAAGCTCTTAAGCTTAAGGATAAGATTGGTGCGGAAGTCACTGTAGTAACTATTGGTTATGGAAGGGAGTATGAAAGATTGATTAGAGATGCATATGCGATGGGGGCTACTAAGGGCTATGTTATTAAAGTCTCTGATCCAGAATCTTTAACTATCCTTTCGGTAGCTAAATTGCTATATAGGTTTATTGAGAAGACAGGCTCTTATGATTTGATTTTAATTGGTTATGGATCTATCGATACGCATTCATCAGCATTACCACCGCTATTAGCATCTCTTCTTAATGTGCCATTTATTGGAGGAGTAGATAGTTTAAATATATCTGACAATACATTTGAAGCATACGCTACTATGGAGGATGGTGTATATGTTTATAGAGGGGAGTTACCAGCAGTAATATCTATTACATCAGAAGCTAATATGCCTAGAATACCTACTCTGAGAGATATTCTAAAATCCAAGAAGATACCAATTAATTATATGACACTTGAGGAACTAGGATTAATGGAGATAGATAGAATTAATGTTATGAAGATTTTAAGGTATGAAGTTAAAAGAAAGAAACAGATAATTGAAGCAAGTGATCCTGATTCGATCGAGAAAGCAGTGGATCTTATTATAAATGTGCTTAAAGAGGAGGGGATTATATGAAGATTGCATTTTATACTGGAGGTATGGGTGATATTGATTGGTTAATGTCTCTCTATAAGTATGTAGATATATTTAGTGCAGAGCCTATTATGATTACAGCTTCAGAGAATGTAGCTAGTAATATTACTAACTATTTCAGTAGGATATATGTCTTTGATGTAGAGCTATTTAATCCTATTAGACTATACAATCCGATTAAAACTTTCTGGAGTGCTGAGAAACCTGATATCATTATAACTCCCTGTAGTATAAAGGGTAGGATAATTGGAGCGCTTTTTGCCGGTATATCAAATACTAATATATTTACAGATGTTATTGAGTTTGAGAAATGCAGTAATGAGAGTTATATAATACGAAGGCTGGTTTATGGAGGTTTAGCTATTGCTGATATAAAAACTACGCTACCATTTATAATATGTCACTTATCTAGAAAGGAAAAATATACTTCAAGCCCCAGCCTTAAAGGAGAAATTATCAGATTAAGGACTGGGGAATCAAGGGTGAGTGTGGAGTTCAAGCCTAAGAGGTTAGAAGGTATTAGTCCTAAGGAGGCAGATATAGTACTTGTTGGTGGTAGGGGGTTTAAAGAGAGGAAGGATCTAGACATGATTATTAAATTAGCAAATTATCTTAATGGAGCATGGAGTGTTACTAGACCTTTAGCAGCAGATTATAAATGGGCTGATGAATGGATTGGAATGTCTGGTTTAATTATTAACCCTAAGATCTATATTGGAATTGGTGTATCAGGACAGCCTCATCATATGATGGGTGTTAGAGATTCAAAGACTATAATAGCTATTAATAAAGATCCTGAAGCGCCAATATTTGAGGAATGTGACTACGGTATTGTAGCGGATCTATATCAGATATTACCTATACTGATCAAGAAGATTGAAAACATGAAGAGATGAATAATTTAACTAGCAAAGCTTAAGAGGCATGAGTGAGAGATTTGATGTAGTAATTATTGGAGGCGGACCAGCCGGTTTATCAACAGCATATTTTCTTGCCAAAGCGGGTCTAGATGTTGTAGTTATTGAGCGAGGAGAGGATATAGGATGTAAGAATGTTTATGGAGGGAGGATATACAGCTATGCTTTAGATAAGTATTTTGATGGATGGAGGAGTGAGGTTTCTGTTGATAGATGGATTAGAGTTGAGAAGATAACAATTTTGACTTCTAATGAGGAGTTCTCAATCGAATATAGGCGAGAAGTAGCAGGTAAATATGATAGCTTCACAATAATGCTAAATAAGCTTCTTAAATGGATGGCTGAAAAGGTGGAGTCTGCAGGAGGTCTAATATTAACTAATGTTAAAGTAGATAGTATTATATTTAAAGATGGTTATGCATCAGGAGTTAGAGCCGGGTCTGAAGAATTATATAGCGATTACGTGGTTATCGCCGAAGGCGCTAACTCAATATTGCTGGAGAAACATGGTATTAAACCTAAACCAAATGCTGAATCTATCTCTATAGGAGTTAAGGAAGTTTTTAAGCTAAACAAAGATATCATTAATGAAAGATTTGGATTATCTGATGATGAAGGAGTTGCTAATATTATTATAGGGTATCCCATACCTTCATTAATAGGAGGAGGATTTCTTTACACGTTAAGAGATTATATATCGGTAGGATATGTAATTCGGTTATCTGAGTATAGAAAATTGAGTAGTGCTAACTTACAATTGAAGGATTATATTGAGTATTTCAGAATGCAAAAACACATTCGTAGATTACTTAAGGATAGTACATTAGTTGAATATTCAGCTCATTTAGTTAATGAAGGTCTTCTTGATAGTGTGCTAGAGAGACCGTATGGTAATGGGTATTTAGTTGTTGGAGAAGCAGCAGGATTGATAGTTAATTCAGGATTTACAGTTAGAGGTGTAGATATTGCTATTGAATCTGGTAAGATAGCATCAGAAGTGATAATCGAGTTATCTGAGAGAGGTATGAGAGATTATAAGTCATTATCTAAGTATTATGATATGCTTGATAAAAGAATAATATCTAAAATTAGGAAGTTTGATCACTCTATAAGATACTTATCAAATAAAGACATCTATCTAGCATTGCATAAAACTGTCGATCTTATGTCTGACGTATATACTACTGATGAAGAACCACTTAAATTAAGTGAAGCTATTAGCCGTAATTTTAGACTATTAGAACGTTTAAAGCTAGCATTGTTATTATTAAGGGGGTTAAAAGCATTATGACTAATAGTAAGGTAAAAATTATTAGCGTTGAGAAAAGACTTCTCTTAAATAAATTTAACATCTATACTAAATCTCATATCGAAATAGACTTCAGTAAATGTGAGAAATGTGAACTTAAGCCCTGCATTTTAATATGCCCTGCAGGCTTATACGAGCTTGTTAATGGAAAATTAACACATAACTATGAGGGTTGTCTTGAGTGTGGAGCATGTAGAATTGTCTGTCCTTATAATGCTATAAAGTGGGATTATCCTCCTGGAGGTTATGGAGTATGTTATCAGTTTGGTTAGTTAGCGTGTTGTAAGTGGTATCGTCGCGTAAAGCGGTAATTTTGATGCAGGTATATTGAAGAATTTTGTTATTGTATCGGCGAGGTTATTGATTTTATCGGGCTCTCCATGGACGATATATACATTCTTAACTAATTTCTGTAGTCTACTTACATATGCTAATAGTTGTCTTCGATCACTATGTCCTGTGAATCCATCTACTTTATGAACCTCCATATTGATCTTTATAGTTCTTATTCTTCCTTCATCAATAATATCTATTTGCCTAAGTCCATCAATGATTTTTCTACCGAGAGTTTCCGGGACTTGGTAAGTTACAAAGACTAGTGAGTTTCGTTCATCATGGGCTAAATTCTTAAAGTACTCTATTACAGGGCCTCCCTGCATCATCCCAGAGGTTGAGATAATAATTGATGGTGATTGATCTCGAATAACCTCGTCTCTAACGCTAGCTTTATCGACTGGTATTAAATAATCTGTATGAAATGGGTTTTCACCACTTTCTCTAAATTCACTTCTAATACTGCTCTTTAAATATTCGAGATATACGCCGTGAACTTTATTAGCTTCATCTATCATTCCATCAATATACACTGGCACCTCAGGCAATCTTACTTCTTCAGGGGGCTTCTTCTTAATCAGATAGTATAAGACTGCGAGCATCTCCTGTGCCCTCCCTACTCCAGGAACTGGGATTAAAACTTTACCGCCTCTTTCAATAGTCTTCTTAACAATTTTTGAGAATGTAGCTTCTACTTCTTTCCTTGGAGGTAGAATATCATATCTACCACCATACGTAGCCTCCATTATTAACGTCTCCGCTCGTGAGAAATCAGTTCTAGCTGGTTCCAATAATCTTGTTTGCCCGAATTTAAAATCGCCTGTTATCAGAATATTATGGACTCCCTCAGTAATGTGTAAATGAACTAGTGCAGAACCTAAAATATGCCCCGCGTTGAAGAACGTGAGTTTTATATCAGGTGCGACGTCAGTAACTTGATTATATTTAAGTGTTATGGTATGTCTTATCATAGTTTGGATATCGGCTTCTGAGTAAGGTGGAGTGAAACCACTTTTTCGCGCTATATTTAATAGGTCTTCCATAAGAAGAATCGAAAGTGGAAGTGTGGGTTCAGTCATATAAGTGGGTCCTCTATATCCATGCTTATATAAGAATGGAACCATTCCTACATGATCTAAATGTGCGTGCGTTATTATTACTCCGTCAATATCATTGAGTTCTATGTCTAATAAATCAATTCTAGGGTATGCATCCTCCCTATTACTTATATTAACCTTTATTCCAAAGTCTACAAGTATCTTACTTTCAGTCGTCGAGATTAAAAGTGCTGATCTCCCTACCTCCTCAGCACCTCCCAACGCAGTTACTCTTATATTCTTACTTGGATTATTAGGATGCCTGAAAATCCTGTTTCCTACATTGGATAAGAATCGAAGTGGCTCGGTTTTACTTCTAGGCTTATAGTATATTTTTGAAAATACCTTAGGTACTTCTTTAAAGTACCATCTAAAGATCGGTATCCATAAAGTTTCCTTAACTATTTCTTTTGTTATTCGTGATTTAATATCAATAGTTAGATATTTGGGAGTGAAAATAATTACCTCTCCTCGTGCCTCATCAAAATACAATTTAAAATCACTTGTAGTAAATCCATTACTAATCAATATCTTCTCGATGATTGGTAATGCTTCATCATACGGTTTTCTATTTCTAATTTCCGCTCTGATTACGAATCTTCTCTTAAATTTAATTGCTAATGATGATATTAAGGATGGGTTTTCATAAAAGATATACGGGTTCCTAACATAGATTGCTAAAGTAGGTCCCTCATATTCGATTCGTGTGATTTCTGCTTCTTTTGGAATTAATTTTATTAATTCCATTGATATCAAGCTTTCATTAACCATTTTATTTAATACCCCATTTTTTCGCTAATTTTCTTCTTAAGATGACATAAGATAACACTACGTTGATACATTACCACATTTCTCTAAGACTAATTGCACCATTGATTTTTAAAACGATTAATAAGTATCGGTCTCCATACATTTTAAATTAAACTGACCAACATCTAAAATTACTATTCTCCTTATTTTCTGAGTAATTAGTAATTATTCTATGGATATACCTTGTTAACTTCAAGATATAATATTACCCTATCTGCTATTTATACTTAATCTTTCATGTAGTAATATCCATAGATAGTAAAAGCTTATCTTTATCCTCCTTACTTAATTCCCTATATCCGTGATCATTAATTATAGCGATATTAAAATCATCTCCACTTCCGATATCTCGTTTCATGGCTGAAATTAATGCTTTAACTGCTAATTTTACTCCTTCTTCAATCGTGATATTAGAATGATATTCGCTTTCAATAACTCCTACAGCAATCATAGAGCCAGAGCCAGACACAGTATAGTCGTCCTTAACTAGAGATCCTAATGGATCTAACTTATAAATTGCATATCCGTCAAGGTCTCTTCCAGCAACAATTAACTCAGTCATTAATGGTAAGAGCCTATTTCTATAGAGTATTATAGATAATAATCTAGCCGCAGCTCTAGCAGTAGCTCTCACTCCATAATTTATCTCATACAAATTAATATGGTATTTTAATGTATCAACGATTGCCTGAGCATCAGCTACAACTCCTGCAATTGTTACTGCAAGATATGGCTTAATCATATATATCTTTCTACCTTTCTTATGTGCTATAAAGAATCCAGCAGTTACTCTAGTATCTGAACCTAATACAATACCATCTTTACACTTAATTGCTAAAGTAGTCGTTCCTTTGACAATATGCTCGTTAAGTTTATTATAGAATTCATTTATCTTAAACATCCTCTGCACCTATATCCTAACCACAATATCATAGTATATGGTATGTATTTAAATAATTTGGAATCCATAATATATTTCCACATATTATATCTCACTGTAGGTGTTGCTGAGATTAGTCAACTTATAGTTAACGTATACTACATAATAATATAAGGTAAACTGTGGTAAGATGAATTGAATATCTTTGAATATCTTCCATTGAGCGTATCTCTACGCCGGAATTTAAACCATGTTTAATAAGATTGATTTATTCTTTAACTTTTAGGCTGTGGATTAAAAACGCGCAGATGCTCTGGTGGGACAATCAATAATACTTCCTTATCACCTTTAGATACCTTAACTTCGAATGCTCTTCCGCGTCTACCAACTATTGTAGCTACTTTTCCATGGTATCTTCTATGGGGCATACCCTTATGATATGATGGATTTATTATAATTACAACTTTATCTCCTTCCTTTAGCCTATTCAACATTAGAAATTGATCACTAAATCCTCTATTCTCTTTTTTCGTTAGTAGTTTCCGTGTTTTAACTCGATATCCGTGTGAATGTGGCACCTCAAATTGCACCTCACAGTTGATAGTCTAAGTTAAGATGGCTGACTAAGCTCTTAATGATATTAACAGTCTAATAATTTAAATATTTTCAATTAAAATCTTCAATAATTTAAGTATTCAACAACTATCGCTGTTATTTCAGATAGTAAGACATTATTTATTAAGTGGTTGTATTTCGTAATTTATGACTTCAATTCCCTTATTCTTTAAGTATTCTTTAATTTCCTTAATATCAATGTCTGTAATACGCCTAGCTGGATTTAAAATTCTAAATACCGCTATTAGTAAGTTTCTATTTTTTCCATCGATATATCTAACTGAATACTTCCATCTAATACCTCTACTTTTTTCAAGTAGTTTCCATCCAACTATAGACTCGATATCCTCTCCAAGTATTCTCCCCGTATACACGCATTCCTTACATCCCCTTCCAGAACACTTCTTACATACTAGAGCGAAGGTACGATAACCAGCTTTATTTAAAATTTTGAGTTTTACCCTTAATGGTCTTGTCCAGATTTTTACATTTTTCTTTATCACGTCGATAATTATTATTGCATCAGGAGCTTTAGGATCATAATATCTATTAAGGTTTCTCTCCCTAAACTTAACTTCTAAGATTTTCCCTAATTCGCGTGATATTTCACTTCGTATGCTCTCTCCGTACCATATCTTATATTTCCTCTTTATGTCGTCTTCCTTTATTTCAATTTCTGGTATAGCTTCAGCACCAACAATAAACGTTTTAAAATCGTATCTTAGTATATCATCTAGAATTGAGTCAGCTATTGAGTTAAGCACTGATAATATACTACCGCATATATCACATTTTAATTTAAATTCTCCTGGATATTTGATGTTTAGATCTCTAAGTATTTTCCTAAAGTTACTACTGAGATCGTAACCGCATGAGACTATATTTTCAATTAGAGTATTAGGAGGTTCCTCTCCTCTTAAGATTCTCTTATGAACTTCCATCATTACGAGCTCTCTTATTAATTTCCCTCTTTTCCTATTTGATAATCCCGTTAGTAGAGAGCCAAATAACCTACCGAGACAGTTATCACATAAGTGATACTCTGATAGTATTCTAATAGCTACCTCCAGTATGTTATCATTATTATTACTCATAATCTAATAGCCTATTTAAGTTGCTATATCTAGATAGTATCTTCATCAAGTTCTTTCTTCTACTACTTTTAAGCATTTTTCTTAAGATTTCATACTGCTTGATCATTTCCTTTATTGTATGCTCGTCAATTCCAGAACCTCTGCTTATTCTTTCAAGCCTACTCTTTTTTATTATTTTAGGATTTATCTTTTCCTCTAATGTCATTGAATCGAGTGCGACCCTCCACTTCCTTATTTTATCCTCTAGCTCCTCAATTTTTCTCTTATCTACTTTTAAAGCGATGCCTGGGATCATACTTAACACTTTGTACAATCCACCTAGCTTCTTAATACTTTCTAATTCCTGGATCATATCTTCTAAGGTGAATCTACCTTTAGCTAATTCTTTAAGTCTTCTAACTTTTTCCTCGGAGATTTTTAATGCTTCAAGTTTTCTTAGTAATCCCTTCAAATCACCTAATCCCATAAGTCTACTCACAAATGATGGAGGGTCATAATACTCTAAATCTTCTATTTTCTCTCCTGTTCCGATGAAATATATCTTAGCTCCGGTGGCTGCTGATGCTGAAAGAGCACCACCACCTCGTGCTGTACCATCTAATTTAGTGACAATGATTCCACCTACTGGAGTAGCTTCATGAAATGCTTTAGCTTGATTATACGCTTGTTGCCCGATACTTGCATCTATTACGAGGAATATGTAATCCGGTCTTATATATTCAGCTAGCATTTTCATCTCATTAATTAATCCTTTCTCTTCCTTATGTCTGCCTGCAGTATCAATAATAACTACGTCAACTTTACCATTATAATAGTTTAATCCCTTTTCAGCTATTTCTAAAGGATTATTAGAAGGGATATCAAAGAATTCTACTCCAGCAATCTCTGAAAGTTGTCTAAGTTGCTCTCTGCCGGCAGGCCTATACGTATCCACACTTAATAACCCTACACTATATCCTCTATCGCTTAAATACTTAGCTAGTTTAGCTGCAGTAGTTGTTTTCCCCGAACCTTGGATTCCTACGAGCATAATCTTCGTTAATTTGTTCCTAGGGATTCTAAATTCTGGAGCTGATTCACCAAGGATCTTCGTTAACTCCTCGTATGCAACCTTAATCATATGTTCTCTAATCGTTAAACCTGGTGGTGGTTCTTCTCTTCTAATCCTTTCTTCAATCCTTCTACTTATGTCTAAGACTATCTTTACACTTACATCTGATAGTAAAAGCGCTTTCTGAATCTCTTTAGTAAATTCTTTAATGGTCTTCTCATCTATTGTTGCTTTTCCCAGAATTTTACTAACTATATTTTTTAGCCTACTAGATAACTCCTCTAACATTACATTCTTCTTAAATCTTAATTGTAACGCCCGCTATTAAATCATACTATCTTAAGCTATAGTTTTACTTAATCTTGAATAGAATAAGATAAATTAGATAGTTAGCGATAATTATATGTTGATGATAAAGTGGGTTGTTGATGATGATAAACTGGATGAGATAAGGAATAAACATTTGCCTCTGTTAATATCATTTCCAGATACTGGGTTAATCTCACATATCGCTGGAAGTCATATCATTTCGAATTTAAAATTAGATTACGTTGGCTATATCGACGCTGAATGGGCTCCACCTTTTGTGTCATTTATTAATGGAAATCCACTTCCTCCTATGAGGATATATTGTGGAAACGATATATGCGTATTTTACAGTGAAATCCCCTTAGATTCAAGTATATGGCATTTAGTTGCAAGAGAACTATATCTTATGTATGATAGATTACGCCCAAGTCTTGCTTTAGGAGGTGTAGGTCTTCCCTACGTTAAGCGAGAGACGATAGTTGATAGGAGAATGCTTAGGGTGTTTGTTGGAGGGTTAAACTTAGAATATGTGAAGAATCATGAGAAAATTAAGCGCTATCTATCAAGTGTTAAAATGTTTACTGGAGGGTTATATGGCATATATGCAACAATACTTCAAGTATTCTCAAGGACTAAGCTTCCAGTAATAATTCATATAATTGATAGTTTTCCATACTTCCCAGATGTTGATGCAGCAATAGTATATCTTGAGCATTTGAAGGAGATGATAGATTTAAAAATTGATATTAAACCTCTTGAGGAAAAGGCTTCTGAGATTAAGATTCTAGCAAGAAGCTTGAGTAGGCAGGTGCAAGATCAGCATATGAGTAGAGAAAGCGCGGTTGTTACGGGATCTAGAACTATATCATCGATATATATGTGAGGGGGTTAAATTGTCGGGCTTCTTTTATAGAAGAGAAAGACGTATATTCTGGTTTGAAAAGGTAATTCATAAACCAGTATATAGCCAAGATAATATAGCAGAAGGATCTATAGAGCCATTAATATTCATTCTTGAAGATGAAGAAACTAATGAATTAATGATAAAAGTATACCTTCCAGTAGCTAACTTAAATACTTTAAAACTTAAATTGCTAGATGAGCGCAGTCTATACTTAGAATGTAACTTAAGTAGGAGAATCGAAAGTGAATTACTAAATATTGGATTTGAAGGAGGACATTTAAGTCGATATAAAACTGTAGTTAAACTCCCAAAACCGGTTAAGAAGATTTCAAGGATTTCATTTAAAAATGAAGTTGTTATAGTAGAGGCTCCATTAAAAGAAGAGTAATTCTAATGAGCTATTATGCTAAACCTCGGCTCTCCTACTTTCTTTTTATTCATTAGCTATTCATGTATTCTATTACCTTAATTACTTACCTCTATTCTACTTTTATCTTATCTCGCTATTTAGATGAGGGTATTATAAGCATTAAAAGAACTTTTGATCCTTCGAAACTTTAGAAGGAAGGTAGTAAAATTAATAAGAGGATATATAAGGGTAAATCAAGTTAGATAACACTTATATTGTATTCTAGAATTAAGGGGTGTGATAATATATGAAGGTAAGGGATGTAGCTTTTTTCATTGGAAGATTTCAGCCTGTTCATAACGGACATGTATATGCTTTAAAATACATATTAGAGAGGCATAAGCAGATAATAATCGGAATAGGAAGTGCGCTTGAATCTCATACATTGAGGAATCCATTTACAGCGGGAGAACGTCTTGAAATGCTTCGTTTAACAATGGATTTCCTAGGGATTGACTGTAGAGATTACTACATTATTGCAATCCCAGATACGGATGTACATATCACTTGGGTTTCAATAGTTGAAATGCTAACTCCTAAATTTAACGTAGTTTATTCTAACGATCCATTAACAAGAAGGTTATTTAAAGAAGCAGGTTATGAGGTTAGAGCAATCCCACTATATGAACGGAATATATACTCAGGTGAGGAATTTAGAAGAAGAGTAATCTCAGGGGGTAATTGGAAAGAGCTCGTTCCCCATTTTATAGCTGAGTATCTTACTGAAAATGGACTAATTGAAAGACTGCGAGAGTTAGCACGCACTGATAAACCGTATAAACACGTTGATTATTAGTTGTAGGGATATACATTTAATCTGAGAGGAGTCTTAGATTACCCCTCTAGTATTAGATTAACAAGGTTAATCGATCAACTGTAAAAACGACATAATTATGTGATTAGCTATGATTTTTAAGTATGGTATCGTATATCCTGTAGTTATATGTGGTAATAATTATTATATATCTATCTTTGTATGTAATAGTGAAGATAGTAAAGGTAAAGTAAGTATAATGGAATAAGGTAAGGGGATGGAAATGAAAGAAACAGATAAATCTAAGAAGATAGCAGAGATTAAGAAAGGAGATTTTGTATTAGTTAGTTATACTGGCTATATATTAGATACAGGCGAGGTATTCGATACCACATATGAAGAAGAAGCTAAGAAAGCAGGAATATATAATCCTAGACATAGATATGGTCCTACACTAACTATTGTTGGTGAGAATTGGCTGGTAGAGGGGTTAGAAGAATCATTAATCGGGAAAACTGAAGGTTGTGAATATGAAATAGTTATTCCTCCTGAAAAGGGATACGGTATTAGAGATTCAAAGAAGATTAAGACTACTACAATAAAGAAATTAAGGGAGGCTGGTGTTAAAGGAAATATTATGCCGGGTTTAATACTTGAAGTTGATGGAAGACCAGCGATAGTGAGAGCTGTAGTAAGTGGAAGAGTCATGTTAGATTTTAATCCACCATTAGCAGGTAAGAGATTAAAATATAGGGTAAAAATTGAAAAGGTACTCAAAAGTGATGAAGAAAGGATAAACGCTTTGATTAATCATTATAGCCGTGAAATAGGTAAAATAGCTAAGATTGAGTTAGATAAATCTAATAAAACCCTAACTATCAATTTAAGTGATGAAGGTCTTAAAAATCCAAGTATTCAAGCTCACAAGAGAAGCGTTGCTGAAGCAATATTAAAATATGTTAAATTAGTTGAAAAAGTAAGATTTATCGATGAGTTAGTTAGAAAAGAGGCTAAATCTGAGGAATTACCTCGGCAAGCATGAGTCTTAAATTGATGGGGCATTTAATGTAGTCTTTAAAGACTTTCTTTACATATATTAAATCTCCTCTTTTTAAACCCTTTGGAAAGCAATATCTATACCATAAACAGTTGCTGATACTACATTTATCTCGTCTCCATATTAGCGTGGAACCCTCTATAGAAATAGTGATAGGTAGTAAGACTCTTATTGGAGCGAGAGTCACTCTTGCTAGATACATCTCTTCATTTGTTAAGGGGCATATAATCGATACACTAGGTTTTTTAACTTCTACTATTTCATAAATTCGTCCGTCCTTTAATCTACTTATGCATACATTCTTATATCTACATGTATCGCAGGCAGGGGATTTATGAAATATAAATCTATATCCTACATATGCTACTCTTAGGTTTACTAATGTATATACATGTGTCTTCATCTTGAAGTTTAAATAACGCCTGTCTTTTTAGCTATTTCTTCGGCCTTACATCTATCCATCGTATATTCATTTAGAATTGTATATCGCTCTGGTCTGATTAATTTAGCTTTAACTAATGCATTTATGATATCTTCCTTAGGTATACCTAATTCCTTATAATTGGTTGGTGCTCCAACTTCCTTAAGCTTAATCTTAATCTCCTCATAATCTAATCCGTGTAAGTGCGCCATTAAGATTGTTCCTACACCTACCTGCTCTCCATGTAATGCATGTTTTGATGCATATATGTCTAATGCATGGCTAAATAAATGTTCAGAGCCACTACAAGGTCTACTACTACCTGCTATGCCTGCAGCCACACCATCGCTAATCAATGCTTCAACTAAAGTCCTAACGCTATCCTCATTCTTCAATCCTATACCCTTACTATGTTTTTTTACCAATTCAGCACCTAATAATGCTAAATTAGCAGCATATTCTCCATAATACTCTCCTGTTTTCTCATGTGCTAGCTTCCAGTCTCTTACGGCTGTTAACTTTGCGATTGCATCTCCAAACCCACTCGCTATGAATCTCTTTGGTGCACTTAATATAATTTTGATATCTACGATAACGGCAGAAGGAGGCTTAGTTACATATGAATATGCTCTTTCTCTATCTCTAAGAGATACAAACTGGCTTGCAATTCCGTCATGAGATGCTGAGGTAGGTATACTTATAAATTCCTTATTTAATCGGTATGATACCATCTTAGCAACGTCTATAACTCTTCCACCGCCGATACCAATAAAAAATTTAGACTTCTGTAGAAGCTTACTATTTCTTATTGATCTTTCTATTCTATATATTTCACTCCAAGATGCATCATTAACGATAAAGACTCTGCTATTACTCAATAAGTATTTATCTAACTTAACTAGAACAATACTCTTGTATATATTAGGACCTGTAAATATAATATTCTTGTACTCATTAAACATAGGATATATCTCTGTAACTCTCTCTAATATGTTGTTTCCTATAATAACTGTCTTCGGTAAATCCATTCTATGTAATTCTCTTAAATTAATTTTTTTCATTAAACCTAATACTCTAATGGGTTTTAAGTCCTTTATATTTTTTAAATAAAATATTGATACTTTAAATGTATGCTTGGTGAATGCAGGTAATTAAGGATAAATATGAAAAAACATTAGTATTAACACTTAAGAGGGTTATAATTATAAAATCCATAATTATTTATTTTTGGATATGACGGTGGTATGCTATGGTTAAGAAGATACTCTCTAAGGAAGCCCTTTCACTACCTGAGATGAAAAAAGCATTAGAAGATTTAATGTCCTTAAGTGATGAAGAGCTTAATACTATCCAAAAGAAGGCATTAGATTATGTTAGTAAATTCTCTAAGATTGATTATGAGAAGGCTATTAAGATTAAAAAGCGACTAATAGAGGAACTAGGCATTGACGAGGAGAAAGCAGTTCAGATAATTAACATTATGCCAAAAACTATTGATGAAGTTAAAGAGATATTTCATGAACGAATAATCATAGGTGAACTTAGTAAGAAGATTTTAGACATTTTATGGAGTGAGTAAATAGTTAACTATAGGCATTATAAATAATTCTATAATGATGGATAATAGACAATTATATTTTGAGGCCATAACTGTAAAATAATATCTTTTGGATTAAATCGATCCTCCATAACGTGATTACAATGAGTAGTGAGATATACATAAGAAAGAGAAAGATTGAAGAGTATGGATATGTACTATATTATTCAAATGAAGAAAGATACATTAAAATTAGACGATATGACGGTACAATCAAGGAAATTAGAATAGTGGGTTTAATAGGCCAAATATTAGGAGAGTTTTGTTTTACATTAATGGAATTTCAATTAAATCGGCAAGCTATTATTAATGAGTTGGAAAGAATATACATAGGTAAGGGGCCAAGAACTAAGGTAATCAGATTTATAAGATATATATCCTATGATGATTTATCATATAGAGCTAAAGAAAACTTACCGAAGGCTATAGAAAAAGCTGTAATTATAAACGAAGACTACTGGGTTAATTTCTTCAATAAAGCGGGGCCATTAACAATGAGAATGCATACTCTGGAATTACTAAAGAATATTGGAAAGAAGACTGTGCTTAAGATCATAGAGGAAAGAGAAAAGGAGCCATTTAAAAGCTTCGAAGACATTAGGAATA
Source organism: uncultured Nitrososphaeria archaeon (assembly GCA_964530465.1). Classification (GTDB taxonomy): domain Archaea; phylum Thermoproteota; class Nitrososphaeria; order Geothermarchaeales; family JDFR-13; genus CAZHBK01. Next base: position 16,631 of record CAZHBK010000009.1, read on the forward strand.
GAATCAATATAGACCCGGTTAAAGTAATCGTAGATAGAGTGCTTGAGGAATTGCGGGAAAAGAAATCATATTATTTATTCATATGTCCTGCTCATAGTTAAAAGTAGAAATTCTAATTAGTCACGATAGCAGTGTTTATCTTAGTTTAGAAATGAAAGTATATTTAATAATCGTTGAGATTAGCGGAGGAGTTAACCTTGGGTTAATAGTCAGATTAGCTGAAAATTTCAATGTAGATGAAGTAAGATTAGTTAATCCAAAGTTAGATAGTTCTGAATGGGAAAAGGCAAGAATATTCTCAGCGAGAGCATCAGGCAGATTAAGTGAGATCATTAGGATTTACAATAGTTTTGATGAAGCTATAAAGGATTTAGATTATGTCGTTGGGACAAGCGCTATCATTTCAGAAGATACAGCATGTATTGAAAGAAGAGCACTTGAAGCATCTGAAGCAATGGAGCTAATTACAAAATCTAAATTTAAAAAAGTAGGCATAGTATTTGGCAGAGAAGCTACTGGATTAAGAAGTGATGAGATAATGAAATGTGATATACTAGTTAACATCGCAAGTAATCCTGAATATAGAACTCTCAATATAGCTAACTCAGTAGCAATCATTCTTTACCTACTATATATAAATCGTATTAAAATGCCTAAAAGACCATATATTAAGCCAGCGAGTAAGATATATCGAGATAGATTAATTGATTATTTCAGAGAACTTTCAAAAGTGGTTCTTCAAGATGAAGTCCATATTGAGAGAGCTACTAAAGCTTTTTCTAATGTAATAAATAGGGCTTTACCTGATTACAAAGAGACACGGCTGATTATGGGTATATTGAGGAGGTGTTTATTGAGGCTAGAAAGATAGTATACTAACCATGTTTAATTCCTATAGCTTTGAATTCTACGAATTCTATTAGAAATATTATTAAATACCTACAATTCAGAGTTAGAATTTATTTTATACTTATGGTGCATACGTATCGATCATGAATGAGGTATATGAAGAGCGTTTAATATTAGTGGTAATATTAATTCGGTGAATATTGCTAAGACTACACCACCGTACAAATATCGTCTTTTACGAGGGGAAAGACCTGATGCAGCATATATAATTACTCCGATGATTAATAGTATTAAGTATAAAGGTCTCAAGACGAATATCAAAAGGTCTAAAATGTGTGCTAGGACAAGACTGATTAGTTTCATCAAATAACTGATAACCTCATTAATGATCATATTATGATTATAATTAGAGCTATTAAAGTTAGATATATTGCCATGATGGAGAATATTTAGGATATATTTAACCATGTATTTCATAGCCCTCCGAAAATATCTCTCCTAATAGGATATTTAATCACCTACTGTACTCGAAGTATAATTAAGCAGAGTATTTTAACTTTAATAACTACCTTTACAAATACTTATTTGGCGATCTAAAGATGATTTTAATTCTTAGGGGGACCGGCAGATGCCCCAGTTACCTATTAAGAAGATAGATACTGCTATATATGAGATTCCTAAGACGTACAGAAGAGATATGAGGGTTCCAGTAAGAATATATGCTACTCAGAGATTAATAGGAAAGATGCAGGAAGATAGAACACTCATACAGGCTGTTAACGTATCTACTCTCCCGGGAATCTATAAATTTAGTATAGTTTTAGCAGATGCACATGAGGGATATGGTTTTCCAATAGGGGGTGTAGCTGCGACTGATGCTGAAGAGGGAGTGATTAGTCCAGGTGGAGTTGGATATGATATCAATTGTGGTGTACGTATTATGGTTACAAATCTGAGTGAGGATGAAGTAAGACCTAGGCTTAAAGAGTTAGCAAACACACTATTTCATAATGTTCCATGTGGACTTGGGAGTAGGAGGCGAGATTTCCAAGTTACTTCTCGTGAATTAGACGAGATAGTTACGCATGGTGTCCCATACCTAATAGAGCGCTTCAACCTTGGATGGCCTGAAGATATCGAGTATATTGAGGAACATGGGTGTATGAAAGGAGCAGATCCATCTAAGGTTAGTAGTGTTGCAAAGAAGAGGGGCCTTCCCCAAATCGGTACTTTAGGAAGTGGTAATCACTTCTTAGAAGTTCAACGTGTTGATAAAATATATGATGAACATTTAGCTAAACGATTAGGCTTTACGCATATAGGGCAGGTTACAGTAATGGTTCATACTGGTAGTCGTGGATTTGGTCATCAAATATGTAGCGATTACTTACGTATTATGGATCGCCTCATACATAGACTTGGTATTAGATTGCCGGATAGAGAGCTTGTTTATGCTCCTGTAAAAAGTAAGGAAGCAGAAGATTATCTTAAAGCCTTTAAATGTGCTGTTAATTTTGCATTTGCTAATCGTGAGGCAATAGGTCATTGGGTCAGGCAGAGTTTTGAACAAGTATTCCATAAGAGTGCTGATGCACTAGGAATGAAATTAGTATACGATATTGCTCACAACATAGTAAAACTTGAAGAACATGTAGTAGATGGCGTTAAACGAATGGTATTTGTTCATCGTAAAGGAGCTACACGAAGTCTTCCAGCAGGTCATCCCCTCACTCCGAAGGATTATAAGGATATTGGCCAGCCAGTTTTAATACCTGGTAGTATGGGTACTGCAAGTTATGTCTTAATTGGATTGCCTACAGCTTTAGAATTAAGCTTTGGCAGTGCTGCGCATGGAAGTGGGCGTGTCATGAGTAGAGCGGCGGCTAAACGAGCTTACAGAGCAGAGCAAGTGATACAAAATTTAGAAAGAAGAGGGATACTGATTAGAGCTGATAGTCTGGCGACGGTTGTAGAGGAGACGCCAGAAGCTTATAAGGCAGTCGATGATGTGGCTGAAGCTACTGAATTAGCTGGATTAGCTAAAAGAGTAGTGAGACTTACACCTTTAGCAGTTGTAAAAGGTTAGTCATAGTCTAAAAAATCAAATCTTACGATGTAAAAGTGCGGCATCATATGCTATCCCTCTTTATCTCTCTCTAAAAATTTATTTCTATTATATCTTATTGGCATTTTCTAGTTCTAACAATGTTAAGCTACTTAATTATTCCACGAGCTTGTTATCCATTTTTATCTTGATTCTTTTATTTTCTTCATATGTAATGACATTATTATATGAGCCTTAAGAATATTAAGTATAATATTGCATCGAAAATAGATAATACTCTACTTAAGATTGATGTTACGTTAGCTGTTGTGCGTGAATTTATTAGAAAAAGTTTAGAGTATGGGATGCGTGGTGTAGTTTTACCTGAATTCTTTATCAGATATGCTAGGGATTTAATTCCAAAAGGTAGTATGAAGTTAGTATCCGTCGTTGCTTTCCCGTTTGGACATGTTAATCCATATGTAAAGATAAGCGAGGCAACTAACGCCATTGATGCAGGAGCCGATGAACTAGATATTGTTTCAAATACTTCTCTAATTAAGAGTGGATTAATTGATAAATATGCTAATGAAATTGAAATAATCACTAAATACTTTAAAAGAGAATATCCGGGAATACCAATTAAAATTATCGCAGAAATACCTATACTTTCAATTGTTGAGATTTCTATAGTAGCTGAGATCTTCAATAAATTTAAACCAGATTATATAAAGACGTCTACCGGATATGCTTATAGAGGTACAAGCATAGGAGATGTATTATACCTACGTACACTACTTGATGAGGAAATCAGGATAAAAGCATCAGGTGGAATTAGATCATTCGAGAAAGCAGTTAATTTACTAATGGCGGGAGCATCTATCGTTGGAACAAGTACTGGATTCAAGATAGTTGATGAAGCTAAGAGATACGAGCAAGAGGTCTATTAAATTTTAGAGTAGGGATAGATGTATTCTTTATTCGATATGAAGAGGGTTTGGGAAATAGCTATTCCATCATCTTTCACAGCGAATCTATCATCATTAGTGCAGAGGACGATGATAACTGGATTCTTAGCTAGAGCTTTAGCTATTTTTGGAATCGATACGATCTATATATATCGAGATCCCATAATTAAGGATATGAATGCTGAGAAGCAGTTTATTAAAATTTTAAAGTATATGGTGGTACCGCAGTATCTTAAAAAAGATTTATTTCCAATAGATAGAGATCTCTCCCATGTAGGTTTACTTCCTCCACTTAGAATTCAACTTCATAAGGAGTGGGAGGCTATTAAGAACTTAAATCTTCCTGATGTTAGAATTGGTCTGGTTATAGATTATAAGATGGGTAGGTCAATAATTGACGTTGGGTTAGATAAGTATGTAGCTGTTAAAGGTAGATTAGGTAAGGGAAATTTAGTTATTGTAAGACTGGATAAAGTTTGTGGGAAATACATTAAAGGGGAGGTATTGAATAAAGATGAATTGAAAGAGTGCGATGTTTATCCAGGATATAGGGTAATTAGACTTAAGATTAAATTAACGGATTTTCTTAAAAGATATGATGGATTAATAATATCTACTTCAAGATTAGGAGTACCGATTGAGGAGATTATAGATGAGTTTATTAGTGAATTACGTAAAAGTAATAGGGTACTAATTTTATTTGGATCGTTTAAATATGGTTTAAATGAGATTTTCAAATATTATAATGATGACGTACTTAACTATGCTAAATTTAATATTAATCTTGTTAAAAATCAGAAGGTTGAAACGATTAGAGTAGAGGAAGCTGTTTATATAGCCCTATCCATTTTCAAATTTATAGAGAGATATGTAGAATTGGAAGATAAGC
>CAZHBK010000010.1:0-21078 GCA_964530465.1 uncultured Nitrososphaeria archaeon
GAATAAGGCCAGAAAATGTAAAGGCATATGTTGAGGCAGGTATTGACATTGTATCCTCAGGCTATATAACTCACTCAGCTCCAGCTCTTGACGTAAGCCTAGAGATCGTTAAGTGTTCCCCTCATGATTCCTTTAAGCGTACGTCTCTCTAGACTGAAGGTATTCGAGACCACACTTCTTAAGCTCTCCGAGAATCCTCAAACACTACTTGATTTTACGGTCGATTATGTGGAGGTATCTAGTGGTTTGACCTGAATTACCGACTCTTGTTACCCGAGCTTGTCAGCCTAATAGCTCCACTACAAGTAATAAAATAATCAACTGCATTCTGATACCCTCATATCTACGTTATGCCTTACTACTAAGACTATTGCTCTCCACATATTATCAGCATATATTCAAATCTTTAGTCTCCACTAAATAGTAGGGGCTATGGCTATTGTAAAATATCACTCCATTAATTTCATATCTATCTCTTTTAGATCTGGATGTATATATCGTCCATTGCGGAGTAATATCTCTTCATCTACTTTAATAGTTGCATTCAATGCATTTAAATCCGTATGTGCTTTCGCAGATCCAATCTTACCTTTAAACTTCTTAGATTGTGATCCAAATCCAAATTCAATACATCCATATACTCTCTCATCCTCTAATGGAATACCTCTAAGCTTGGCCTCTGGATGGAACCCAAGTGATACATGCGCTATATAGTACATTTTCTCATCATTCAAACTCATAAGCCACTTTTCAAATATCCTAGCTTCAGCCCCGCCTTCAATCCTAGTAATCCTACCCTCTCTAATAGTTAATCTAACTGGATTATTCAATACTCCTACCTCATTAGGAGGCCATATAAATCCATTAGCTACAATCACACCATTAATACTATCCTCTATTGGAGCCCATGAAATCTGACCACCTAACGGCTTGTAGATACCTGGTTTATCTAGAATACCATCATTATGGAATATAGGTCTATTGGGGTCATTCTCAAATCTTAGTTTCGTTCCTAATGGAGTTGATACTTCGAATACCCTACCCTTCTTCAATATATCTACTATCTTATCGCCGAGGAGACACATTAAATTGTAATCTACTCTTCCAATTAATCTAACCATCATATCTGAATCCATACCAGTCAACTCTAATATTCTAGCTCCAGACTCCATAGCCTTATTATAAGCATTTGTATGTAGGATATACATTAGAGGAAGACTTATAATTACATTACTCTCCCTCATTGCAGCAGCTACTTGCTCTGGAGGCTCCATATCTACCTCCTTCCTAGCCTCATACACAACTACCGCGACCTCACTAGTTATATTATATGCTGCTGATGCAATACTCCATACTACATCCATATCAGATAGTGTATCCGCTAGAACCAATACTCTCTCATTACTCTTAATACATGCTAGTTTCGTAGCTACTTTATACGCTGCCCTACCTAATTCAATGAAGTACTTACTCATTTAAGCCACCTTAAACCTCCCAAACTCCCTTCTCAATAATAGTCCTACCATCAACTATTACAGTTGGTTCTCTAACAAGTACATCTAAGTGAATCCCCGCTTTAGTCTTACCTCCAAACGTACTATTATCGCCGAATGCAAAATGTATCGTACCGTATACCTTCTCATCTTCAAGTACTATACCTGAGATCTTAGCTGATGGATTACATCCAATACCAAACTCTGCTGGAAAGTTAAATGCCTCCCTCTTACCAACTCCTTCAAGCATCTCCTTAAGCTTGTCAGCTTCAATCCCTCCAGATATCTCTACGGCATATCCATCCTCAACCCTAACTCTAACGTGTTCTCTAACGATACCTACATGTGATATACTACCATCAATCACTACAACTCCATTACCGGTACCCTCTACAGGAGCAATATAGACTTCGCCAGCTGGTAGATTACCCCAGCTACCACGCTCTCTATATAACCCAGTATCTACATCGAATTCCCTACCTTCAACACTAAAGGATATATCCGTTCCAGAGGGATTTAAAACCCTAATCTCCTTAGCGTTCTTTAAGGCATCGGTCATTTTAAAACCAAGCTTAGCTACCTCTTCATAATCAACATCAAGTGCTCTCATAACAATCTCCTTGGTAATACCGGGCATTGTAGCGCCTCTAGCACCAGCTTCACATGCAAGTCTTCTAGCTTGAGTATGTGTTAAGCTATAGTATGTTGGAGCTACAAATACATCTACATGCTTCCACATTTCAGCAATAGGCTTAGGAGGTTCCTCACCACTCCTAGATCTAGGCTTCATAACTACAAGCAGTGATTCAGCATTTAACTCCAATCCAGCATAGAAGAATGCTTCACCAATCTCATATGTTATAGTATCAGTTATGACTAGAAGGGACTCGCTAGGTTTTAATGCAAAACATTTCTCTAAAACTCTTTTAGCGACTTCCTTCAACCTAATCACCTCTTCTTAATCATTAAATATAATCGGATAATGTAAATATATGGTGGTAATTATTGAATGATTCAAATATTAGAATTGGATTTCTAACAATTGGTCAGAGTCCTAGAATCGATGTAATGGATGATATTAGACCATTACTAGTGGGTATTGAAATTATTGAAGCCGGTGCTTTAGACGATTTCGATAAAGACTACATCACTAGCAATTTATCTCCTGAAAGCGGAGAAACACCACTTGTAACTAGATTAAGAGATGGATCTCAAGTTATAATTTCTGAGGAGAAAATACTACCATTACTTCAAGATAAGATATACCTTCTCGAGAAGAGAAACGTAAAAGCAATAGTTATACTATGTTCTGGGAGATTTCCAGAGTTTAAATCAAAAACTCCAATAATATACCCTGATAGAATACTCGAGGCATTTGTAATGCCGATACTTAATAAAGATGATGTGTTAGGTATTATAGCACCACTTCCAGAACAACATAACTATATTATGAATAAGTGGAGTAGGGTAACTAGTAATATTGCTATTGAATATGTATCACCTTATACTGGAAGTATCGATGATTACATTTCATGTTGCAAGAGATTAATCGAGAAAAATACTAAGTTAATCGTCTTAGACTGTATAGGATATAGCTTTAGCATTAAGGAGTTAGTGAGAAGTGAGACTAATCTACCAGTTATATCTACTAGATCTGCATTAGCATCATACCTAAGGGAATTATACGTATTATAGCATGCTTTAATTAAGCCTATCTAATAACCTTACTTTGTTTCTTCACTACCTATAGTAATACTTGGCTCTGGACTAACATACTTCCTAGCGAATATCTGCCCTGGGAAGTTTGACGCTGAGACGATTTTCCAATCTTGACCAGGTGGTTTTATAGCCATCGAAGCTTTCTGAGCACCATCCCATTCTTGCATTCTATATTCAATCCATATACCCTGCCCCTTCTTCAATGATAGAGTTCCGTAATGTGCATCCCAATTATATCCCGAAGATCCATGACCACCATACCATCCGACAATTACAGTATACCAGTGTGTATACTCATCTCCTAAGAAAGCCATAATTTCACTAGCATCATCACTATCAGTCGCAAAGTAATACGTCCCGCTGAAGTTAGCTATGAATAAGAATTTGAATCTAAGCATGAAATCGTCATCCCTACCATATGGATTCTCAGTGTAATCTATGTAATCGACATAACCAGTTCCAAAAACAGCTGGATTAGCTTGTATAGCCTGTTCAAATTCATCATGGTTATCAGCATAGTGTCCTAAATCATCAACGTCACTTGGCCAAACTGTAGATATGAGATATATCTTATCCTTTATGAATACAGCACTCGCATTACTCTCGCTTTCCGCATTTGGATTACCATAATACATGTATATTGTCTTCTCGCTATTAGCAGGTATTTTATGTATTTTAACCCATATTATTGAGGTACCGCTTGGATTCCAGACTTCTATCCAGTATGGTAGTGGTGATACTCCATCTGAATCAGTAAATCTAATATCACTTCCATCACTCTTAGCCTTACTATAATCGAAGTTATTTGTATTTAATTCTATCCTAACCTGATAATCTACTAGATCGCTTCCACTCCTCTCCTTGATAATTATAGGTCTCCTATAATTCCATCCATCAAGCCATGGCTTCTCATATTGGAATGTAACAGGCATCGCACCTACTCCAGTACCAGCATAAACCTTAATCTTATAAGTTCCATAAGATACATTTGAAGGTAGATAGACTACAACTTTCTTAGACTCTCCAGGATTTACCTGTATGGTTCCATTTGCAATATCGAGTATTAATGATGTGGTAGAGTTAATTAATATGACTTGCTTAGCATAGATAGGATTATTACCGGTATTTCTAACTATTATAATCAACGTGCTAACATTCTGCTTGATATCCTCGATTACCGCGAATCCTCCAAAGGTTTGAAGTGAACTACCACTCTGCTGGAGAATATTAATCAATCCACCTTTTGGAGTACCAAATAGCATGTAGTATATGAAAAGAGAGCCTATTATCGCTATTAAGATTAATACTATAGCGGCGAATATAGCTGAAAACCCCTTCTTTTTATACTTGTAGATATTACCATTAGACATATCCTAAAATAAAGTATGCCGAGCATAAGATATATTTAAAGATTCAAAGATTTAATGTAATGAGTTACATAATTAAGAAATTTAAATCAGGAGATAAGATTTATATCTATACCGTCTTAACGTATACCTTTAAACTCTAACCTAAACATATTTTATCCTAGTTCCCTTAACATACCCCTCTAATAGAGCATTCTTTAGATTATCTGGATGCATGCAGTTGATAATTATCGAGTTAATACCTTTTTCAGCAAGTTTATATAGGGTTAATACTTTATGTAGCATTCCACCAGTTACATCTACACCGTATGAATTACTTAAATATCTCTTAACTTCATTGATATTCTCTTTAGATATCTCGCTGATAAAAGTTGCATCTCTATATTTAACTGGGTCTTTAGTATATACGCCATCTACAATACCACACATTATTATATACGGTTTTAAACCACACAGCTCTTTTAACTTCAAAGCTATATATCCTAAGATCTTCTCGGTTGATATAATACTACAGCCTATCTTCAAATCAACGCATACATCTCCATAGAGGATTGGAATCATATCCCTATCGAGTAGTTCTAAGATCGGATTCATATGCATCTCTTTAATTTCCGAATCCTCAGCTAGTACAATGCTTGATGGCTGTATTGGAAAGACTGGAAGACCTGCTTTAATAAACTCTCCTACTACTATTTCATTAAGTCTTATAGCATCATAATGTACTACAGCCATTCCATACCTACTACTGCTATCTATGAACCCCTTATGCGTTTGATACTTAGATGCCGATGTATGAGGGAAACTACCCCCTCCATGACCTATAATAAGTTTAACCTTCCTCTCTGAGAGAGCTTCTTTAACTTCATATGCAAGCCTTCTAATTACATCTACTCTAGCCGTATACGGTTTTGATTTATTAGTTATCAGACTACCACCTAATTTAACTAGATATATTGTATTATTCATCAACCCCCCACCTTCGATATAATTCATGCTTAATATTAAATATATCTAGAATCTTACCGATAATAAAATTCTCCATATCCTCTAGAGTCTTAGGTCTGTGATAGTATGTTAGTACTGGAGGTAGTATGTAGATTGATTCAATTCTAGAGAGCCTATAGAGATTTCTTAAATGTATCCTACTTAATGGGGTCTCTCTAGGGACTAATATTAAAGGCTTCTTTAACCTAATCTGATTATCAGCTGCTCTGAGAAGTAGATTATCTATTATACCATATGCTAGTTTTGCAATTGTATTCATAGAGCATGGTATTATAACCATTCCATTAATTATGAAACTAGATGAAGATATTGGTGCATCCATATCATACTCTCTGTATAATGCCTTAGAATATCTGGCAATATCTCTAACTCCACTCCCACACTCATGCTTAAATACTCTTAATGCATTCTCCGTAACTATAGTAAATACATCTATACTCCTATTATAAAGTTCTCTAACTAATTTAACCGCGAGAACTACTCCTGACGCACCCGAAATACCTACTACGATCCTCACAATAATTAATTATAGTCTAATACCCTCTTTTTTACACTTTAGCAGTGTAATTCAATATCTTGGGTAATACCGGTTATTTTTGTTTAAAGCATTTGATGACTCCATTATATCCATCTACTGAAATCCAATCACCATTTTTAATTATTTTAAAAATACTCTCGTCGACTCTATCTATTAATGGAATGCCTGATATTATTGCTCCAATGGCTACTATAGGTTCTGCTTTAATACATATGAATGCTTTAGGAGCATGTTTATTCTTAGCAAGCCTATATATTATGTATGAGCCTACAGTAGATCCCTTACCACCTCGAAATATTAAAACCTTATCTGTTATTGATACACCCTCTAATATATGACCCTTTTCAACTATAATTCCAGACTCCGGATCAACACCACCATAGAATGAGATATAATCATCACATATTAATGCCTCACCCTCAGCAATACCCTTCGAAATAACCCTACCTTTAAACACAATATATTTTTTAAATTCGGACACTGGATGACACCTTATGAGGATAGATAATAGTATTCGGAGAACTTCATCTAAATCCCCCTTCTAAATCTAACTCCTAATTCATCTCTAAAACACCATAGTCCCTCTGATGGATCGATTATTACGATTTTAAGCATTGAGGTAAGCTTATCATTTAATAGCACGTATTTCGCTCTATCAGATATCAATACATCTGATTTTACAGGACCCTCTACTCTATCATCTCCGATAATATATACATTTACAGCATCACTATATCGTATTAATGGTATCGAAGTACCACCACCAGATAACTTAGATGTTGGTGCTGGATTTGAAACTTGAGATAGTAGATTAACGTTGATTAAACTACCTGGAATTAAAACCTCACACTTCCTCCCTGAAAAACCACTATTAACGATGGCTGTATACTCGCCTATAGGTAATCCATCAATTCTCTCAACTTTAATTCTCACTTTGAGAACCATCCTCCTCATCCTCTAATAATGTAAGTAGTAACTCCTCTTCATCCTCCTCAAGTAATGTAAGTAGATATTCTTCAGACATTCTAATCCTCAAAAGAATATTTGCATCTTAGTTGATATTAAGACTTTACTACTCAATACTTCCTCCCTTTATAGCATATTGTATACATTTATCAAGGTTAAGTACCTTAACTAGAAAATTATTCACTCCTCTACAATAGTAAAATGCCTTAGCCGAATTCGTAATTAATGTTTTAAACTTGTTTTTTAAAGGTGCTACAGCTATACACGTATCACATAGAATCTTAGCCCCCGATCTCTCAATAACCTCTATATATCCCTTTTTCTCAGCAATCCTCCTAACATACCTTGATGTTGTTATCCACATCTCTACTCTGACAGACTTACCTTTTAATAATTTAGATATTCTAGCGAATTCTTCAATACCTATGTGTGGACATCCAATCCATATTAAATCGACTTCCTCAAACCGGTCATTTAGGTAATCGTATGCATTCTTGATATCCAAGTCTTCTATCTCGATCGTCTCACTTAAAGATATATTGCTGAATTCTCTCCATTCAGCAGTTATACCTTGAATATGATATATTGGAAGTCCGGTATACGTTGCTATCGAAGCTGAGAATATCTTCAATTCTTCAATCCCAATTCCATTAATACCCTCAATCCACGGTATTTCATTAGATTTAATCTTTTTAGATATTGCGTATGCCAGAGCACCATAATCACTAGGTTTTTCGAGTCTAGCTTTAACTTTAATTCTAATCTTAGGTCTTCTCTCCTCACGTAAATGCATTCCATATCTAGGTGTTTTACCTATTAATGCTGATGCAAGTGCTGATATACCACTCTCTCTATTAGTCATAGCGCCTAAAACTGAATTCGCATATGCAACAGCTGAACTCTCACCCCATGCAATATGATCACCCTTATTAGGCTTATTACTAGTTAGATATGGAGTACATGAAAGTGTTGGTTCAACGCCTATTCTAGTAAATATATCTACAATCTCTATCTGCTTAATTATAAATTCGTCATTAATACCCATCTCCCTCCATCTAAGTAAGTCGGCACCGCATGGATTTAACGTAGTCTTAACAGATACTCTAACTCCTCTAGAGAACTCCCTCAGGAATTCTAAACCTGCATCTCCAATATTATAATATGATACTCCAGAGATGTGTGCTGATTTAATATGTATTAGTTTATCAGCATTATATATCTCACCTAATGCAACTAGAATCTCCATAGCTTTCTGCATTACCTCTCCATACTCGCCATTGAGTATTCTCTCCTCCTCCCTATTCAAATACATTAAACCACCCTTATGAAGTCATCTCTCCTCTCAGGATTATGTATTGTTGCATCTATACCCCATTTAGCAGTCCTTCTAGTCTTCTGATCTGCTGATGGATCTAATGAAGAACCTATCTGATTTGGATAGATGTATATATCTCTATCTGGTTGTACCCTAGTTGCAATAGCCCATTCGATATCATTCGGATCATATATATTGATGTCTTCTTCAACAACTATTACTAATTTTAATGATTTATGTCCTCTAAATGCTGCTTCAATAGCTTTCCTACCATCATCCTCAGACTTCTTTCTAATTTGAATTATACAGTGAAGCCATGAGCATCCTCCAGGAGTGACATATACATTCCTACAGTCTATACCTGCTTTTAAAACCTCCCTTAAAATTGTAGGCTCTCTAGATAAACCCATTAAGAGCTTATGCTCGAAGCCACCTGGTAGTATTGCATGATAGAATGCATCCTCTTTAACATAAATCTTCTTAATCTTAACTACTGGTTGTTCTCTAACTATATCATATGTTCCAGTTACATCTATAAAAGGTCCCTCACTATGTAATTCGCCAGTTAACTCACCAATCATAACGATTTGAGCCTCAGTTCCTATTAAACCATTGAAGTCAACTAGTTTAATCCTCCTAATTGCATTAGCTATATCCAACTCGCTAACGCCTAATTCTGGAGACATAGCACTAGCTATTAAAACCTCTGGGGTGTTACCAATGCATATCGTAAATTCTTTAAGCCCCCTCTGAATGTATAGGTGTAGGTGTCTTGGAACAACTCTCATAACTAGCTTATCCTTAGATATCTTCATCATCCTATGGAAGGATGCATTTAAACCATACTCTCTATCATAAGCTACTACAATACTAGCAGTAGTATAATACCCTCCATCCCTAGGATAATGTAAGAGTATTGGGAGTCTATCTAAGTCTACATCAATAGACTTATACATTGAATTATCTACGATCTCCGGTTTAGAACGTTTATCTATAGCCTCTAGTAGATAGAAAGGTAGTCTTCCTACTTCAACACCTAGATATCTAGCTAGGATCTCCCTACTAGCTATAATATTGGATAATATGGGGTATTCTGATTTATCACCTGATGATAGTCTAACATTTTCGAATAATACTGGTTTATCACCTACCTCTCTAATCCTCCTAGCAACTTCATAATTTACCGAGACATCCTCTGAGACTCTAACCAGATACTCCTCTAGAAATTTAAACTCTTTAGGGAGTTCATACATTTCAATAAGCACCTAGCCCACTCCAGTAATCTCCCCAATCCTAACTCTGAAATATTCCAGCGCTTTATTCATATATTCCTCATTTAGAACTCCGAATGGAGTTGAAGTCTCAAATATTCTCTTCGGTAGTTTAATCTCCTCTGGTTTAAAACCTAGATTGATTTTAAGCCTATACTTCTCAGAATATATCCTCCTTCCTAAATCTAAGATATCGTCAATACCATATTCATATCCTAGTGGTTTTAATGCTTTAACAACCATTTCAGGCTTGTAAATCCCTCTAGCGAAGAAGCATACTACTAGACTTGATAGTATCTGCCTCCAAGACTCCTCCTCGATTAATTTATCAATTAACTCACCTGGCTCAGATAGTTTACCACCACTTTTAAGCATTTTCTGATCTAGCGAGTAACCCGCACTATCTAAATGGCTATGTCTAGCACCTATGGCATATCCTAGATGACATGCCGGCCCAGTATGATATCCCGGCATTTCATTACCACCGTATGTTAATGCAAATTCACATCCACCATATACCTTACATGCTTCTGAAATACCCCTCGCTATGGTCCTATAGAATTCATTAGGTTGTTCAACAATGTACTTCACTGCTTCAGAATATGCTTCATAATCACCCCATTTAAGCTCTACAATTGTATCCCCTAAAGTTATAATACCCTTCTTATATGCTTCAGTAGCCCATGCTAGTACAACACCCGTGCTTATAGCATCTAACCCATATATTTCAACACATTCAATAAGCCTCAGTAGTTTAAATGGATCATTCAATCCAAGCATCGAACCTAGAGCATATATCGGCTCGTAGTCATATGATACAAATGTAGTCTTATAAAACCATGGCTCATCTTCATAAGGCTCTCTAATAGCAGCTATATGAATACATGCAACTGGACAATGGACACATGCAACTCTCCTACCCAAGTAATTCTCACCTATATACTCACCACTAATCCTTTTAACCCTCCTAAGCTTAGTAGTCGTTAGGTTTTTAACTGGTAGAGCACCTAACTCACTAAGTGGAATTACATTCATTGGGGTTCCGATATCATGATACTTCTTCATAAGATCGGATTCAACAGCATACTTATAGATCTCATCATATACCTCCCTATAACCTCTCTTATCAGCTATTGGAATCCTCCTCCTGCCAGATATTACTAATGCCTTGAGTTTTTTAGATCCAAATACAGCTCCTAAACCAAGTCTTCCAAAATGCCTATATGTTTCTGTAATTACAGATGCATATCTAACTAAATTTTCACCTGCTCTCCCAATCCTCATAATAGTTCTAAGTCCGGCACCACCCTCCCTCTCTCTAATAACTCTACCAACGGTATAACTACTTCTCATACCCCATAATGCAGATGCATCTCTAAAATATACGTTATCACCATGTATAGCGATATATACTGGCTTCTTAGATACACCCTTAATAACTATAGCTCCATACCCAGCCATTCTAATAGCTGCAGCAGATCTACCACCAGCATGACTCTCGCCGTAATTACCTGTTAGTGGGCTTTTAAATACAGCTACAGTTTTAGATGCTGCAGGATATAAATCCGTTAATGGACCGATTGCAAATACAATTACATTACCTGGAGATAATGGATCAACATCCTTATTCTTAACCTCCTCATCGAATAACTTAACTGCTACTCCAACACCACCTAGGTATTTATCGAATAAATCCTCCCTATACTCCGTCCAGAATCTATATCTAGATAGATCTATATATAAAACCCTATATAATAGTTTATCTGGATTCATCCAACCACCTCCTCAAGACCTAAAACGCCATGCGGGCAGTAATTAACGCAGTATCCGCAGTGAACGCATATAATAGGTTTGTTTAATTCGTCATCCCAGAATATAGCTCCTAGTGGGCAAGCCTCTCTACATAATCCACATCCAATACACTTACTAGCATCCAATAGTACGCCACCTCCATTCCTAACTTTTAATGCATCTACAGGGCATACCTTTGCACATGGTGGGTCTCTACAAGCTCTACATACGACTACTACAAATCCCCTCTCGATACCTCCAGCACTTCTAACATGTATTGCTGATTTAGCTAGACCTCCTTCGCCATACCTCCTACTACATGCATACATGCATAGCTCACATCCAACACATCTATTAACATCGAGTACTACTAGTCTATGTGGCATAGCTAACACCTTCAGTTTAAAATATCTAATGGGTTTGAAATATATATGAGTGTTTAAGCATTCTGAATGTTATCATTTGTGGGTTTGAATATGAAGGTGGGTTTTTTATCTAGATGGAATGCTACATGTGGTGTATCACTCCATGCTGAAATGATCGGTAGGGAGTTAGTTAAACTAGGTCATAAGATTATAGTCTATGCACCAACGGTGAAGAGTGCATCTAAGTGGTGGCATCATAGAATTATATCGAGTGATGAAGAATACGTATATAGATGTTATGAGGAATCGAGTCCGGATGGTAGATATCGAGGTAGTCTAGATAAAGATTTAATACTATCGATGGATTTAGATGCATTAATAATAGAATCTTATACTAGTATTCCATATAGATATGTTGAAGAATTAGTAATTGAGATTAAGAAAAGGAGGGGATATCCAGTAATACTTGTAGTTCATGAGGGTTCTAGAGAAGATATTAAATATAGTAGGTTAGATATATTTGATTCGATTGTCGTCTTCGATGAGAGATACATATATGAGGTATTAGGTGGATATGGGAGGGATGTATATATAATTCCATATCCATGCAATCCTCCAGTTGAGAAATCGTATAAGAAGCTTGGAGATGTGATTAAATTCTTTACATATGGTAGGCAGCCTATTAATGAATATAATCCATATCTAAATGCATTAGATAGATTATATAGGAGTGGTAGGTTTAGATTCAGATATATCGTCTATAGATCTGATGGATTACTACCATATAGTTATGAATGGATGGAGCAATATAGTCATAGGCTTAGTATTGAAGAATTATCTAATATTATTAGGGAGATGGATGTAATACTTCTACCGAAGAGTAACGTTAATAAGGTTGTAGTAAGCTCTACATTCTATCAAATAGTCGGATTTTTAACGCCTATAATAGCACCTAATACTAGGCATTTCGAAGCTATACCAAAGGTATATGGAGTTAAACCTATTGTATTATTTGATAGTGAGGGTGATTTGATAAATAAGATAGTTAAATTAATTGAAGATGAGGATTATAGGATTAGTGTTATTGAAGCTATGAGAAAGTATGCATTGATATATAATGTTAGGAATATTACGATGAGCTTCCTGAATCTAATAGTTAGAATGAGGGAGTTAGTAGAGTCTATTAGAATCGAGAATCGACATTAACTCATCTAGATTAATCTCAGCTAATCCAATTGCTGAATCAGCAGCACCATAAGATATCAATATCTTACCATCGTATAATGCAGCACCACATGGGAATATAGTACATGGTCTATCACCATACTTCTCATAGCTCTCTTTAGGAGCCATTATATAGTATGGTGTTATAGCGGTTACCTCGGCATCTTGATCCATTAAAATAGCGAATACTCTATAACATTCATATTCGACGCCTACTCCATGTAGGAATAATAGATACTCCCTACCGATTTTAATTGGAGGAGTACCCCATCCAATCTTCTTCTCAAACTTAGCCTCTTCAAATAGAAAGGTTAAATCTGTAAATATTACTTCTCTAAACTTCATACTCTCTAGTATCTCAGGTGAGATCTTACTTATAGCTATGTAGAACTTACCATTATCCATATGAGGTCTATGGAATAATAGTAGTTCTTTAAATCTAGCGAGGAATGCATCCTTATTACTTATAACATGTGGTCTTAAATCTTCACATGCTCTAAATACAAATACCTTCTTCCATACACCCTCCTCACACACTGCTGTTACTGGTAGTGTCCTCTCAACTCTAATAGCTGGATTGAAGTAATTAACTGTACGGCCACAGTAAGTCATAAATAATCTACCGCCAAGTCTATACACTCTAGGATCTTCAACACCCCAGATATCGTATTTATTATCCGGGTATACTACGATATCTGCATTATGAATACCCTTAGATATCTCTGATAGATCCTCAATTGGAATTTTAATCTCAGCTACAGCACTAGCATATGTAAAATATCCTAATATAATTCTAGCGTATATAACAAGATTCTCATCATTCAATACTATTGAGGGATTGAATGCAGTAACAGGTCTTGAAATAGGATAGTTCCTCAAATGGATTCTATCTGGAGTTATAACTCCAATCCTATTAGCAATATCAACAGTCTTATCCTCCCTCCTCTTCCTAATCTCCTTATTAAACCTAGATATAAGTCTTGCTTCAAAGTCCATCTTCCCACACAACAAATGCTTAATACTACTAGAGTATTGACTAAATAAGCTATTTAAATATACTGTTTAATAAAAGCGTGTATGTAAGAATTCAATCTATCTAAAAATAGGAAGATTTTTGAGATACATCTATAAATTGTAGTTATTGAAAATATCAAGCTTTAAAATAAATGAATTGAGGAGGTTAATACATTAGCTTGGTGGTTTACATTGAGAGTGTTAATACCTGTATCTGAGGGATTTGGACTCTGTGAGGAGATATTCGAGTATTTTAGTAAAGCACCTAAGTATGTGGTGTTAGACATTACTGATAGTAAGATAGATAGTATTGAAGTTGTCGAGAATGTATTTATATCAGAGGGAGATGAGTTTAAAGTATCTGATATGATTCATAGCTTAAATATAAATGCTATAGTATGCTGTAAGATCAATAGTGAGATAGCTGGAAGATTTAAAGAGTATAATATTAGAGTGTATGATGGATATTGCTCTACTATAATTGATGCAGTTAAGAAGTTATTTAAAGCATCTACATAGGGTATTAAACACATATATCATCTATCTCTATCTAATCTAATTCTCGATTAAATTTAACGAGCTTCATTAACGGCTTCATAGAATCTAGATACTGTCTCCCATACATACTATTTAAGAACTCCACAGGTTTAAATACCCCTATTAGACATCCATCTTTTATAAATGCGATCTCATCTCCTAACTCTACTGCCTCGATAATATTATGGGTTACATGTATGGCTGTAAATTTAATTCTAGAGTGAATCTCTTTAAGGAATGAGATAGCTTTAGCGTGAATTCTTGGATCTAAACTCTTTAGTGGTTCATCAAGTAGGATTACATTTGGATTTATAATTAATGCACGTGCTAGTGCAACTCTCTGCTTCTGACCAGCGCTTAGTGAATCTGGATATCTATCTAGTAATTTATCAATCTCCAGTATCTTAGCAATTTCAATAACCCTAGCCTTAATAATACTATCATTTAACCCCCTAACTTTTAACCCATATGATATATTCCCATATACGGTCATATGTGGGAATAATCCATAATCCTCCGGTATTATAGCAAACCTTCTATATTCTGGTGGTTGATCTGTTATATCTAAATTATTAAGATATATCCTCCCACGATATGGCTTTATAAATCCAGCTAGTGTATTTAGGAATATAGTCTTACCAACACCACTAGGACCCATAACAATTAAATACTCTCCATCACTGATATCCAACCTTGGTATTACAAGCTTAAAATTACCTAGTTTAACCTCTAAATCACGTATTTTAATCATCTCAATCCTCCGACTATAAGTCTTAACGCTGTAAATATAGCTATAAATATCGTCATTAAGACTATAGATAGAGATGCAGCATATTTAAGACCATATGTTAGAAACCATTCATATATAACTATATTAGCCGTCTTAGGATAATATGCTACTATTAGTAATGCTCCAACCTCACTCACAGCTCTAGCCCATGATAGGATATAACCTGCGAGGATACTCCTTACTGATAGAGGCAATACTATATCTTTAAATACTCTAGCTTTAGAAGCTCCTAGAGATCTAGCCACATACTCCAATTTAATATCGACTGATGATATACCGATTTTAATTGTATCAACCATTATAGGTATTGAAACAAACATCATAACTAGTATGATCCCTAAGAATGTATCCTCAATACCCATTGATAGATTAAATAATCTACTTACTAATCCCATCCTACCGAATGCTGCTAATAGCATTATACCTGCTATTACATGTGGTGTTAGTAGAGGCATATCTATTATAGATTCAATCAAACCCCTACCTTTAAACTCATATCTAGCTAGCATATATGCTAATGGGATAGATATCACCAGTAGTATACTAGTTGAAATAACTGATGCTTCAAATGTAGTTATTAATGACACCCATGCTTCACGAGCTAAAACCGGGTTAGTATAGAGTGACTCTAGTAGTGTTTTAGAATCTGGAATTAGATATAATGCAATTAATGGCGCTAGTATGAAGAGTATTGATAATGAAGATAATCCATATATGAAGATTAAGAAGCTTTCAAATCTCCTCAAGCTCATATTCTTAATTCATTAGGTATACTTCCATAGTAAATTACCTTATTGAGGAAGTCCTGGCCACACTCCTTAAATATTTTCCTTCCAACCTCACTCAATAATAGCTTAATGAATTTAATAGCTCCACTATAATTCCTAGCGCATTTAGGTATTGTAACTCCATAGATTATAGACTTCATAATTATACTCCTCATCCTCTTACTACCAACAAGTATCTTAACGACTACTTTAGAATAAAAATCATCATATTCTTTTAAGCCTAGATTTATCTCCGGAGGGAGTTCAACATATTTCAATCCATGTTGTATAGCTACACTTTTATACTCGAATGCATAATCTAATGAACCAGCCTCAAGAAGTGATATTAAATCGACACTCTTAGATCTAACTATTAGATTAGAACCTTCAGAAACCTCTAAGTCAGCTGGTATATAGACCTCAATACTATCATTCCCATACTTATATGTTATATTCGTCTTAGATACTACTAACCTTTCAAATATAGTAGTATCATGATAATAGATTGATGCTAGTGCTAATACACCTACAGCTCTATAACCACATGGATCCTCATTTGGATTTGAGAAACCATATCTAACATCATTCTTAAGTAATATATCAATCCATCTATCTGGATGCTTATCTAAGATATCTGAATATTTAGATTTACTGGTATATGCTAGGACTAATTTATTAGTTGCGAATGCAGCATACCAACTAGCATAATTAGGATACATATAAGTCTTGAGAAGTCTACAATCTGCTACAGCAAGTACATCACATACACTCCCTACATCAATTACCTTACGTATAGCTCTAATACTCCCACTAGCCTCTATCCTAACCTCAATACCATATCTATCCGTATATATTTTAGCAAGCCTCTCAAGTGGAATCTTAAGACTCCCAGCACAAAAAATAACTATGTACTCTCTATGAGTAGCCCTATAGATATAATAACCTCCGATGATAACGACAATGAGTATAACTGCTATTAATGCGAGGATTTTCCTATTCATCAAGTAATTAAAATATTCGTTATTGGATATTAAATAACGAATATATACTACGCTATCTCTATAACCTTACCGGTATCACTAGCTATTTTATATCCAGGGAAGTCTTTAAGTTTATTTCTAAATTCCTCACTTTTCAGTATGCTTATTATCTCTTGATATACTGGTTTTTCAATCTCATCTTTAGTTACAAAGTCAAAGTACTCCCATTTCAATGGAATGAAGTTTAAATTGTAGTATTTTGCACAGTATTCAATACATACTCCTACGTCTGCGATACCCTCAGCTACTTTAGATGCTACTTCAAGATGTGAATTAACGTAGTCATTATATCCCTTAATCTCTTTAAACTCATTACCTAACTCCCTACCTAATACGTAGTCTATTAGTAATCTAGTTCCAGATCCAGGATTTCTATTCATAAATCTTAGTCTACCACTCCTCAATCCATCTAATACTTCTGAATAGGAGAGTCTATCTCTTGTTACAAAGCCCTGAAGCCTCATATAACCTCTAATCAAGTATAATTTCATACCTGCTGAAGACCTCTTAAGGAATGGAATATTATACTCTCCAGACTCTAAATCTAAGATATGTATTCCTGCTAAATCAGATTCTCCTAATATGAGTGATGCATATCCCTTAAATGAACCAATTGAATATGATTCTATATGATATCCCTTACTCCTAACTACTCCTAAAATCCTCTTAAGCAGTATGTCGTCACTACCAGCATATATTATAGTTTTAGGTATGCGTTTAACTTCATATCTAGCTGGTTTCAAACTCTTATTAAATACCCTCTCATAACCCCTTAAATACATATTTAAAATTCTAAGTCCATCTTCAGTAAGTCTAGCTCCTCCTCCACCTCTACCACCACGTTTAGCCTCGATAATTCTAAATCCCAGCGTCCTCTCAATCCTAGCGATATAGTCCCATGCACGCGTATATGGAATACCTAATATCTTAGATGCAGCTAGAATACTCCCAGTCTCCTTAATAAGTAGTAGTAGTTGAGCTCTCTCCTCATCAAGTAGTAATTCATCATTATAATAGTATAGGAGTTTTAAAACCTCTCTAAAACGATCCATCACTCAATAATAGATAACGCCGTTATATTATTTTAAATCAGGAAGAGTATTAGACATAGATGATTAAGTACCTCACACTACTTTATTATTAGTAAGAGGATTGATGATTGATCATGTTATAGGTTTTATAGAGAGATATGGTATAAATGCTGAAATTATTGAGTTAGAATTATCAATAGATGAATTCAATCTAGTTACTGAGTATAAGGCATTAAATGAAGATGCGCTAGCAACTACCTATAGCTTGACATGTATGGATTCAAATTATATTGCTATATTATGTGGTTCTAAAATGATGGATTTAAAGAAATTAAGTAGCATTATAGGATGTCCACCGGATTTATTTAAGGTCAAGAGTATAAATAGTTGTATTTTATTCTCAGATACTATATGGAGTTATAAGATTATTATTGATGAGATATGCCTGCATAATAGATATATCCTAATACCATTAAATAACTACTACCTAATTATGATCAAGCCTGAGGAGTTTATTAGAGTTTTCAAACCATTAATCAATGACATTAGTATGGAGTATGTGATTTAATAGAGATATAGAATTTATTAACTTAAAGCTGTAACATATGCTCCTGGAGCTGGTGTAACTAATTTAATGATTACATCTGCATTACACTCCCTTCTATATATCTTTGGTACTATGCTACATACTATTCTATATGTCTCCACACTAATATACGGTATTATAATTGAGGGGCCTGCACCACTTAATGTGATATTTCTAATACCTACTTTAGCTAACTCCCTCTTAACAATTCCATAACATGGTATTAACGGCTCTCTATGCGGCTCTATTAAGTGATCTTTAAATCCTTCATATATATATCTAATATCACCCTTTAATAAACCAGTTAATAGTGCTAGTGCACTAGCAATATTACATACTGCATCTTTAAGTCTTACAGTAGACGGTATTACCTTCCGCATCAACATAGTCTTCTTATTGGTAGTTTCAATAAGTGGGACCACTATTATAAATCTAGCACTTACATCTAGTCTAAATGCCTTTATAGGATTAAAGGAGTATATTACTGCTAGATTACCGAGTATACTAGCAGCTACATTATCAAAGTGTGGGGAGCCTGCAGCAACTTCCTCGGCTATTCCAGCAATTTCAATAAGTCTATTGTAGTCTAAATTTAAATTCAATGCTTCATTAAAGGCTTTGACTGCTGCAGCTGCTGAAGCGCCACTACTACCCAGTCCGTATCCTGCTGGAATACCTTTCCAGATACCTATCTCGATATCTATCTTAGGATTCTCAATATATCTTTCAATCATCAACTCTATAGCTCTCTTAGCAGTATTCTCCTCAGATGGTATATTCCTGCTATACGGTCCCTCAATAGTCTTAATCTCAATACGCCCAGTCCCTGACTCCTTAATCCTAAGCCATACCTCATCATAGAATGCATTATGAGCTAATGCTAGTATATCGAATCCAGGTCCTAAATTTGCAGAACTCGAATATGCCCTTACCCTTACAATCTTCATCGAGATTCAACCCCTCAGCACCTCATATATTATCGATTCTACATCATCCAACTCAGCTATAATCCTATTGGATGAATACCTACTTAATATAATTTCTGGATCTTTAAGAGCATGGCCGGTCGCTATACATACTACATTCTCAGATCTAGATATTACATCCAGCTTTCTAAGTTTAAATAATCCAGCTATACTTACTGCACCAGCAGGTTCAACGCCAACCCCACATCTAGCTAGAATCTTCTGAGCGTATAGTATTTCATCATCAGATACATCTATGAATAAGCCATCTAACATTCTAACGATTTTAACAGCTTTCATCCAGTTTACCGGCCTACCTATCTTAACTGCAGATGCGATAGTACAAGGTTCATCTATGAATTCAGGTTTATCTAACCCTTTACTCCACATTCTAACTAATGGATTGGCTCCAGATGCTTGGATACCAGCTATTCTAGGTAACTTATTTATTAATCCTATTAAGTATAATTCTAGAAAGCCCTTACCTATAGCATATATATTACCTGCATTACCAACAGGTACGATAATCCAATCTACTGAATCCCCTAACTCCTCGGCAATCTCAAATGCTATAGTCTTCTGGCCCTCAAGCCTCCATGGATTTATAGAATTCAATGGGTATAGATTCATGTGGTCTAAGAGGGTAAATATCTTTGCTAATGCATCATCAAATAAACCCTTAACCTCAATTACAAATGCACCATGAAGTAATGCTTGAGCTAGCTTACCCAATGCAGTATATCCATGCGGGATTAATATAATACACCTACCACCGGCGTTAGCAACATATGCAGATGCTGATGCAGCAGTATTACCCGTACTTGCAACTATATAATACTTACATCCAATACCTCTAGCTAGTGTTACGGCTAGTGACATACCTCTATCTTTAAAACTCCCAGTTGGATTACAACCTTCAAACTTAACATACACCCTAGCAGTATCAGTGAGCTCTTCAATATAACTCAACCTTATTAATGGCGTACATCCTTCACCAAGAGATATTACCGATCTTAAATCTTCGGGTACTGGAAGTAACTCCCTATACCTCCATATACTATACACTCTATTCTTAAAGGAAGACCATGATATAGGATTATGATACTTTAATACTACTTCTAGAAGGCTACTACAATACCTGCATTTAATTAACCTAGGATCTGCATTGTAACTAGCCCCACATCCAATACATTTAAGAAATACATCTTTATTATTGAAGACTAATCTGTTTCCATAAGACCACCCACATTTTTAAATGCTTATAGTATAGGATGTATTCATAAGCTATTAGCCT
>CAZHBK010000011.1:0-20464 GCA_964530465.1 uncultured Nitrososphaeria archaeon
GTGTTTATCTAGCCCCGCTTGGGGGCGGGAAGGCCCCGAGGATTAATCCCCTCGGGGCTGAAACCTAAAAGGGGAAATTATAGAGAAGATAAAAAAGCGTTTGAAAACTACTATGTCGTTCTAGAATAACACTATGTTGCCGCTTTCTGATCCACTTTTCCTCTTTTTTTAGTGTCTCGTGCCGGGCTCGCGGTTGGTCCCGCGGCCCGGCTCCTTCTAAGGTGCGGAACATGAGACAGCTAAAAGTCACTTCTCTCCAGGCTTCTCGGCTTGTGTGGAATCTGGAGCTTGTTGGTCGCATTGTGGATGGTAGAGGTGACGAAGTAGCTGCGCTAGTTTACTCGCCAAGTGCGAATAAGTACTATGTAGTGTCTTGGAACGAAGTTGACGGTCCTTTTGTGTATATATTCCCAGCGTATAACCTAGCAGCGGAGTGGTTCTTGGAATACCTTAGAGATCTAGGAGACGGAATCGTCATGCTGAACAGACCGCTGTGGTTCTGTTACTATCATAGCAAGAACCCGAAGGTAACTGACGACTATTGTTTCCGTGCTGGACCAATGCCCACTTGGGAGCTGGGTGAAAGGATAGACCTGAGGGAGGCGATGAACTACGTGTATCATGAGTAGGAGCACGTGCTGAGGATCGCCAGAGTTATTTTCAAGTATGAGGACGAAGATGCAGTGTATATCCAGGCCCGCGTAGCCTAGTTCTTTTTCCTTTTTTGCTTTCCTTTTTGTATCTTGTGGGCCCGTTCCGGTAGAACTCGGGCGGGCCCGAGTTCTGGGGTGAGGAAAATGGAAGGGGATGTTGTCTGTGCTAGATGTGGGGCTTGGTATATCCCCCTAACTCGTGGCGATCCAGTTAATGACGGCTGGGTTAAGACGGAGGAGGGCTGGCTCTGCCCTGCCTGTAAGATAGAGTTGCTTGAGGGTGAGGGCGATGACTGCTGAGTCCAACAAGATTAGTACGTCTCTATACATCAGCAAGGACGTCTATAATTATTTAGTAGCGTTGACGTATCAGTTGTTCCAGCGCACTGGCAGACGTGTTAGTTTTAGCAAGCTCGTGGAGCTCCTCGCACGCTTAATACAGAGTCAACCAGAGCTCGTTGACAAGCTCGCTGAGCTCGCCACTAAATAATGCTACTACGAGCATAGCTTTGAGGTTCGCGTTGTTTTCACGGATTAGCACCTCTCCTTTTCTCTTTCTCTTTTTTTTTCTTGGGCCCGGAGAGCTCTCCGCCGCTCGGCGGGAGGCTCAGGGCTCAGGTGGTATATATGTGCAAGTGCAGAAGGATTTCTCCACGTCAATTTGAGGAATTGAAGAAGGCCCATCCGTATCAGATTCTAAAATTCGCGTATGATCCCTGGAGTGATGAAGAAAGTGGCGTGCGATTGGACTTGATTCTCTTAAACTCCAAATATTACGTGGAATACTGCAGGTGGTCGTGGCTCGATGGAGACTATTCTGAAGATGACGTTGCGTGCTTTTGCGTTGTCTGGGAGTGCAAGACTAAGAAGGATGCGGAGGCCTTGTTCAGCAAGCTAGTGAAGGAGCACAAATTGAAGGTGAGCCCACAATGAAGGTGCTACATCTAACTCTCAAGTCTATCTACGACTACGGTTGGAGCATCTCTGAGAATATAATCGCCAAGAAGTACGTTACTGTACGCTATAAGGGCCAAGAGGTCATAGGATGGGCTGTCGAGGATTCCTCGACGGAGGATGAGGAGTACTACGATATTATTCCGAGACGCCGAGGTGCCTATATAATTATTGAATTGTCTCACTGCTGGGGCGAGGAAATTATAAGGTGTGAAAGGAGGTACACAGTGTACAAGTGGGACGGTAAGGAGTGGGTCAAGAAAGAGTTTGATACAAGGCGTGAGGCCTTTGAGTTCGCAGAATCAATGTAGCGTTCCTAGGAACCTTATCAAGACTCTCAGAAAGTTGAGACACGACTTTATCAGGTTCCTATACGGCGAGATTGGCGACATAATACCAATGTTGCAGAATATTCACTCCGGCCTCAGCATTATATGCGAAGAGTGTAAGCATAAAAATACGGACAAATGCAACAACTGTTGCGTTTCTGTTGCTAGTCGGCTTGCACGTGAGCTAATTTTTGCGCTACATAGTATATATCCTAAGATTGACAAGGTATATTGGGAGCAGATGTAGTCCCCTTCCTTTCTTTTCTTTTTTATATATGATGGCCCGGTGCGGGTCGAGCCCCGCCCGGGCCGTGGCGGAGGTGGAAACCCATGAAGGTCGTCATCCGACGCGGTAAGGTATGTATTGAGAGCGTAACCGTCTACGAAATCGTCGAAGGAAAAATTTATTTCTTCGTTGTGCAGCTGAAGAAGGGATGGGAGGTTGAACACGCTGGCGGTCCACCTGGGTTTCTTGCACGTGAGGACGGCGACTACGTCACCGTTGGCTTCACGACGGTGAACTGGGAGCTACTGGAGCAGCTGAAGGGAGCGTGGCTCAGACACGACGTTAGGGAGGACAAGTACAAGACGTTCGTTGACATAGCCTTTAAGGGCGACTGGATTACGTTCAAGAGGAGCGCGGTAAGGCGCGTGATAGGTTTTCTCGTGAGTCCCGAGCTGGTCAGAAACCGGCGGAAGATCTCGGCGGAGATCATCGTCGAGGAGGTGGACGAGGATGAAAAATTCAGCGAGATGTTGGGTGGAGATTCCCCCGGAGGGGATAACATCAGTCGAGCTGAGGAGGTATAGGTTTCCGAACAAACCTGGAAAGCCGGGATACGGCTACTGGACTACAGTTATATTTAAGATGGTCATCAGGTTCGCCGACGGGTCCGAGGCGCTCATGGTCTTCTCGTACAGGGCCCTTAAGGAGTTGCTGCGGGAGATAGGGAGCGGGATAAGAAAAATATTCAGAGACTTTCCAGATCCGGAGAGGCGGGACTATTTTATACTGAGCAGACTCAGATGCTCAAAGAAGGTGCTGGTATTCGTCGCCGATGTGAACCGAGGTCGCGAGTACGAGTTCGAGTGCTTCGTTGATGGAGTGATCGTCGTGTCGTAGGGTTTGAATCTCCCCTTCTTTTTCATATTTAGTGGTCCCGTCGGGGTTGAACCCCCCGCGGGGCTTACTTCACTAGGCGAAATATATGCCCAGGTGCGTCGTGTGTGATAAAAAAACAAGTGGCAGGTTCGTCCGCACCGTAAAAATAGCCGAAAGTGAAGATCGTGTAACAGTTGCCATAGTATACGTCTGCAGGAAACACTTCGACGCTCCCAGCGACCGGAGGCTCAGGAACATCATACTTAAGAAGAGAGAGATTATCGAGGAGAACCTTGAGGAGTACGTTCCCGTAAAAACACTGCCCATCTGGCTGTTTGTTGCAGGATTGAGGTGAACAACTAATGGAGCGTCCTTGCGAGAACACTAGAAAAAAACTTGTCGTTGCTTTGGCCGTGATGTACCTACGGAAGGGATTTCTATATGGAGACCCAGTGAAACGCGCGAAGGATCTCGTCCTCTACGACGTAGCTCAGGAAATCCTGCCGGAGGAGGTCGTGGATGAAGTCATCGACGCTATCGAGAAGGTGTACAATGCCCTCGACGATTTGGCTAAGAACAAGGAGAAACCCACATACGCAGCAGCGGTCAAGCGTGTACTTGAGAGGCTATAATATTACTGCTAATAATATCGCACCCTCACAGTAGCCCTTTTTATTTTTTGATTTTCTTTTTATTTTTTGATTTTTCCTCCCGTATGGGAGGGAGCCCCGGGGCTGATGCGGCCGGCTTATCGGTGAGGCCGGTTGAGTCCCCGGGGTGAGCCATTTTTGAATGGAGCTTGGAGCAATTTGCGTGGCCCCGCCCCAGCCCCCTGCCCACTCCTCTTTCTTTTATTGTAAACTTTTAATCAGTAGAGAGCGACACCCTTTTATTTGCCAATTCCGAACATTATTTTTTTACTCCGCTCGGCTTCTGCCTTAACGTTGAGCGTTCTGTGGTCTGTCTCTTTTTTCCACGCGGGTTCCGTCGGGGCATCGTCATGTATACATAAAGTATATACCGTGTGATTTATAAATATAATTTGCGTTATTATGTGTAGTGGACTAGTCCCCTACCCGGTGAGGAAAGTGGATGTAGAGAAGGAGGCTAGAGAACTCCAAAGAAAGGTTCAGGAGCTACTTGAGAAAGCTAGACGGATGAAAGAGGACTTGTCCACGAAGGTAGCGTCTCTCCCAGCTCCCCTTCTCCCACCCAGGAAATCTACGAGGGGACTTAACTGGGACCGCGACGTTCTACCCTACGTCAGGGAAGCGATTAAACACTTCGGGAGCATGGGCGTGGTTCCCACATTGCGAACAATCTTTTACTACCTCGTCTCCAAAAACGTTATACCGAACACCAAAAACTCCTACAAGCATCTCAGCAGGAAGATGGTCACCTGGCGAAAGAAGGGAATATTCGCTTGGGACGTTCTCATCGACAAGGTTCGCATTGTTTACGGAAAGCACGAGGTGAACCACAATCTTGAGGAGTGGCGTCTTGAGGAATATAGAAGCGAGCTCGAAGAGGCTCTTGAGAACCTCGACATTGACAAGCTCATCGACATGTATCTCCCCAGCGAGCCCTGGTTCTACGTCGACAAATGGGCCGAGCAGAACGTCATCGTCGAAGTGTGGATTGAGAAGGAGGCTTTGGGCGAAACGATAAAGAACTGGTGCAACGGGCTGGGCGTGGTCATCAGAGTCAATCGTGGCTACTCCTCGTGGACATTCATCTACAATAACGTTCAACAGCTCCGCAACGTTTTGCAGAAGGTTGAAAAGGTAATAGTGCTCTATCTAGGAGACCTAGACCCTTCCGGCGTCGATATAGAACGCTTCCTCCGAAAAGCTCTGAGGTACTTTGGCCTCGACGAGTCCAAGGTGCAGATCATACGCTTGGCCGTCACGCTTGATCAAGTTAAAATGTACAACTTACCACCGGCACCGGAGTCTATGGAGACCATCGAAAAGCTTGCGAGAGATCCACGGGCGAGGAAGTACTTCGGAATTGACGGCCCGGTTACGGCAGACGTTATACAGCGACTCCTCGAACAAGGGAAGGCAGTGGTCGTGGAGCTCGACGCCCTCGTGGCCTTCGCACCTAACGAATTCAAGAAGCTTTTGAGAGAAACGATTCTATCGTACTGGGACGAGTCCAAGTACAACGAACTGCTGCAGAAAAAGAGGGAATTCGAGGAGAAGGCCAAAAAACTGAGGAAGGAGTACAAAAAACGTTTGAAGGAAAGGCTCAGGCAGATTCTCTCATAGCCTTGTCGAGCCTTTCTTTTTCTTTTTTTATTTCCCGCCGGAGCACCAACGCGGCTGCTACTAATGACATAAAGCTTACTCCCAGCAATATCGTCGCTACAACGTAGCTCCCTGCAAACACCAGCACAACGCCAGACAGATACGCAGCTATGGCGATTACCGCCAGTAGGTTAATTATAATGTCGCCACGCGAGCCCATCGCCTACTCCTCTTTCTCACTTTTTCGCAACGTTGTTTCATATTCTTGAATCAAATATAGTAACTGCTTTTAAAGAGAGCATTTGCGAACTGGGCAATTCTCACCTTCACTTGAACTCCCTTCCCTGGAGAATCTTTCTCAGTATGTGTTTCCTGGTTCTATATATCTCGATGAGAGCTCTGATCAAATCGCATTGCGTGTCGACGAGCTCCTCGGCCTTCAACTGGTAAAACATCTTCTGGAACTCTCTCTTTGTTCGCTCGTCGACCCTAATGAAGAGAACCTCGCGCTTAGTATCATCATACTCCTCATCCCACGGGTCTTCCTCATAAAGCATTCCATGCACCCCTATCACGCTTTACATAATAATTTAACTACAAAACGAACATTTAAAACATTAGACTTACCCCGGTGAATCGAATGGTCAAATTAAAAAGCCTCGCAATCTTAGGGAGAGAAGAGGTTCTCCGCCTCGAAGAGGATGTAAAAGAAAAGCTGCTGGAGGAAGCAGTTCGTAGAACCGGCATTCCACGCGACAGGTGGATTATAAGAGACATCCTACCAGCAACGGACCTGGGACTAGCAACAGAGTCCTGGAGCTTCGACTACACTGCAGCAAACGCCGAGAACAGAGTAATAAGCATCCAGCTGCCCGACAGAAAGTTCATCATATTCTTCAAGGTTGCGGTGCTGGATCCCAACCCAGCAGCAGTATACGTCAAATTTAGAACCGGTAAAACCGGTGCAACGATCAAAGATGTGCTACACCTTGAGGACTTGTACGTACTAAGAGAGCCCGAGGCCTATCTCGAGGAGCCAATCCTTTACACCGCAAACGACTGGGTCATCATTGACATATACGCTAGGGCCACGAAGACTGGTGAAAGAATCGTACTCGGGGGCTACGTGGCAGAGCTACGCGGCGAGACCATCACGGTATAACATACATTATAACTAATGTATAAAGGGTGTATGCAGTGAGCAACATCATAGGAATGCTAGAAAGGCCATACGGCGTCGGCTACAAGGTCTACACAGACACTGTGGCGACCTCTGGGGGCACGGCCACCGTAGAAACTGGCTTCTCGACGATTAAATCAGTCCAGGTAACGCCCATAGGAACCACGGCGATAATAGTTAGTGTGGAAGTTTCTGGGGGAACCGTCACGATACACACATACGACACCGCTGGAGCAGCTGTGGACGCCACCGTCTATGTTACCGTCATCGGATACTGAGGACTAGTCTCCTTGTTCTTTTTTCTTCACTTCATTTTTGTTTAATCTAATAGGTGATGCTCGATGAGTGATGCAAAATATTACAAACCTAAGGCCCAACCAGGAGACGTTTTGTATATTGTAGACAACAAGAAGTACTATTTAGTGGAGGAAGTTGAAGCGTTGGGAACGTACATTAAGGACTTCGGAGCACTTGCCAACGGCAACACTCTCGAATACCAGGAACTCGACGCCCTATATCCACCGAAGGGATGGATAGCGGAATTCCGCATTCTACCCGTAGATGACATTAGAGTTAAAATCAGGATTGCGAGGGAAGCCGTTCGGGGTGCTATGGAAAAAGTGACTTATTACATTGACAAGTGGATTGCGGACAACATCTGGTACCACACGCTCGCGGAGGTCTGGTGCCTCCACGACATGAAGTTCTACATCGACATAACGAACGCCTCTGGAACGGACTTGACCACGACTAGGATAAGAATCGTGGGCTGGGCGTACAAGGTAAGGGAGATAGCACCCCACGAGGCCGAGGGAAAGAGGATCGTGAGAGTGAGAGTATATCCAATGATGGTCGGTGAGAGATGAGGAGTGTGAACGATGAGCGCAGAGGAACTAGAGAAGTTGCTGTACAACAACAGGTACGCGAAGTGGGAATTCGACTTAACTGTCGCGAGGTCTCGCGACGAGCCCACAGTCGTTAACTTAATCGAAGAAATAGGGCAACCCGCGAGGCGCCTCTACGTTCTCCGTGCCGACGACACCGCGTATATCGCCCTCAATTCTCGCGACAACCCCTACCTAGAAGCCGTTCCCGGACTCAAGATTGAGAACTTCTACATTAACTCCTTTTATATTTGGAATCCGGCCTCCGCGACCGCGGGGGCCAAGCTCGTCGTGGTCGTCTTCTGGAGAGCGTGAGGTGGTGTTGGTGAGGCTCAAGCCCACTTCTCCTTATTTTTTACACTTCAAGTATGAGCCCTCTCTTTACGTTTATAAAACGATGGTCTGCACGACTTCCTGGTGGGAGTTCAAGTCGAGAGGAATCTTCGAGAGGCTGCACCCGGAGGACTTGGAGCTCCTCATTGAGACGAGAGGAACCAGATACGTTCAGAGGCTCAAGGCCGTGAGGATCAGAACGACATCGAAGGTGAAGAGGGTGATATTCAAGGCCGGATGGCCCAGGAACTTCACGTCTGTCGACGCCGGGGTCGAGTACGACAAATACAACAAGTTCTGGTTCGTTCCTCATCCGCCTCCCTGGTTCGAGTTCTACAGGGCCGCCGGGTGGCTGTGCGTCAAGGTCGTGGCGGATGACTTCGTGTGGGACACGGGCTGGTTCGGCATGACGCCGGGCTTCAAAGGCAGGTACTACCTGAGACCCTGGGAGAAGAAGTGGGTCTGGTCAGATGAGGAACCTCAAAAATCGTTTTTCGCTCCGTTTATTATGATATGGAGAGCTATAATGGGTGCTGATCCATGAGCAGCGAATATCACGCAATCAAGAGGGCGGTTAGAGAAGCTCTCAAGCAACACTCTCAGGAAGACGTCATCAACGTCAACTTGGTAGAAACCGAAAGCATGAAAATTGCTGACTCTGCAGGCAACATCATAAACCCGGCGACGAGGGAGAACCAAGAGTCCATGGTCGCTTCTCTGCAGAGCATCGACGGGAAGATAACAACGTGCGACACGGACGATGTGGTCATAAAGGACTCGACAAAAACAAACGCACTAGAAGTGGACTCCTACGGAAGAGCTGCAGTGGCTAAGAAGCCTGCGACGGAGCAGTCGGGATATTTCGACGTGTTGCAGAACTCTAGTGCATCTGCTACAATAACTGTAAATGCAAAAGAGCGTGTAAGCGTATGGATAAGATGCACAGATGGAGCTAGAGCTGGATACACGGGTAGGCTTATATTTATGACCGAGGTTGGGGTTGGCCTCCCATCTGTCTGGGCGAATCCAGCTCCAATCAAGAGAAACTTCGTGAGTGCGCTACAAGTGGAATTCTCATTCGCAACGAGTGGCATAAGGATTTTTGTCAAGAACTATCATAGTAGTATTCCTGTTAGAGTTGAGTGGAGGGTCGTGGCATGGTAACGCAGACTGTCGCGGCAGGAGAAACGTTCACGGCTACTGTGATATATATTAAGATTAAGGTTATCGGTAGTGCAGACGTTGTCGAGATAAAGGATGCTGAAGGCAACGTTATCGCTACGGGAAAAATCACCGAGCTCGAATATGAATTCGCGGAGCCCACAGAGTTCAGTTTTATCGCAAATGTTGATGTAGAGGTGACGTATGAATGATCCTTCACCATAGAGTCGGTGAAGTTAAGTTCAGGATAGGTGCATACTCCTCCGGATCAATAACGGTAGCTGATACTACAAAGCCAGCAGCACCCCAGATATCGTACACATACGACTCTATCGAGAAGACCTCACTATCTCTCTCTTCGCTCTTCGACGCGACAGACATGATCCAGATAGTCAGATTCGCATTTAAGGTTACGCTCTCGGCTTCGAACTCCGACACGGTAAGCCATACGTTGAACTATGAAATATACGTTGATGGGAGCTTAGCGGCAAGCGGAAGCGTCATGGTACCCGGTGGTGGATCGACAACTCAAGTAGAGGTCTTCGCGAAGGAGTACCCAACCGATAGAGACGCTCTTGTTGAGGTGTACATGTGGGCCGACACCGCAGACGTCATCACAGTGAGCGTGAGCATCAGCGCTGGAGTTGGTAGCGAATCGACGAGCGAGCAGGACGTAATCCATATCTTCGCCGGAGGAGAGGTCGCAGTATTCGCATCGTTTGGAGCTACAGGAACTGCAGCCTACACGTGGACCCTGCGCAGCATATTCAGCGACGTGCGCTTAGCGTACTATACTAACGACGATATGGTTTTCGTAGCCCCCGCTCCACCGCTGAAACTCACTCTCAAGACGGACACCAGTGGGGAGATAGCGTACGTTACTGGCATAGTGGTGTTTTCTAAACCGTGGTGACCATGAGTGACGTACTACATTATAAGGAGGCCACAGACCTACTCCCCACGCATCGTCGTTTCTCCAATAGCGGTCGTCACGTCCAACGTTGGAGGGACTCTTCAAGCGAATGCTTTGGGTGAGAGAGCCTTGCCCGAAAAAGATCTAAGCATAATGATGTTCGCAATCGTTGACGAAGCCGTCTATACAACCTCCTCTGACTGGGTCACCGTTGACTGGAGTTTCGTGAATCTGGCAAAGCTTCTTCCACCTTTGGGCATAGATCCAGCCTCGATAACCAAGGCCTGGTTCTACGCTCAGCTTGCAGTCTCCGCCGGCACTGGCTATCTCGCAATATGGAACTACACAAAGAATGAACTGTTCGATGAGCTCTCCACAACAGAAAACGTAAAGTCGAACAGAGTTGTTAAAGAACTCGACATTGCAAAGCTTAAGCAAGTTATCACAGACGGAGACGTCTTATGCTTACGCATCAGAAACGACCCAGGGGGAATCGGCTACGCTACTTTCTTGGGCAAAGCTGAACTGATAATCAGATACATCGGGTGAGGCGGATGGGTAGGTACATAGTAAACCTCCCGAGGCGGGACAAGATAGAAATAATTATAGCAGACGCGGACCCAGTCGAGACCGCAGACGGCGATAAAATCGAATGGAGCGAAGTTGAGGAACACTTCCTCTGCGACGACTGCCTCAACCAGATCCAGAATAATTTTGTACCCGACGGAAAAGAAGTCATAATGGTGGGAATCGAAGATGACACGAGCGGAGAAAACACATGCGAAAAGTGCGGCAGAGTAGCAACAAAGAGGATCAAGAAGTTTCTGAGATGAAAGCCATAGTAGAACGCTACCTCAAGAGCTTGAGCAAGGAGCAGAGAGATGTCCTCGCTCGAATAATAGCCTACCTCATTTCTGTTTTTTACCTAATCGCCCTCCTTCTCCAGGAAGACTAGCCTATCACGCTTTACACAATATAATTAACAAACAAACGAACATTGAAACAATAGGTGTCTGTATGGTCCGACAGGTCATAAAGAAAATAGTTAGAAAAGAAGACAAGCTCGCCCAGTCCCTACTCTCTCCCCAGGTAAACCTTGTCGAAGCACTTGAAGTCCTCGACATGAAGGGAACATTCTGGAGCGCCGTAGCGAAAGCTCTCTCAATCTTCATGGCCCTCTGGATGATGGGATTCACAGAGAAAGTCTGCGCAATTATATCGCTCTTCGTCTTCGCCTACGACGTGATTCCCATACTCGCCAAGCACCACAGGAAAGCCGCCGCAGTCGCTAAGATTCTTACATTACTAGGTTTCTCAGAGGCAATGAACTTCGATGCATGGCTCGTAGAACGCCTCCAGCGAATGGCCGCAGACGGTATAATCACAAGGGAAGAGTTCATACAGCTCATAAGAGAGCTCATCAAGCGAGAGAGGAGAATAGTCGTCGAAAAAGAGGGGACTAGTCCCCCACCTTCGTAGGTCGTGGGGTGGTGAAGCGTGGCAGAGTGGATAAGAGAGTTCCCCGTATTCACTCCAGAGGAAATCTCAAGATTGAAGGCCTATGCTAAGGATGAGAACTACCGTCTCTACATTCTTGCGAGAAAGGAAATAGAGGCGACAATCGACAGAGCAAAAAGAGCACTTAACATCGCGACGACAGCCCATGAGAGAGCGAAGAGAGCACTCGACGTGGCGGACGCAGCACTAAGGAACGCAACGAAGGCAATGGGAGCATCCTCGCAGGCTCTAGACACAGCGAACAAGGCCCTCAGCATCTCCAGAGAAGCCTACAAAATATCCAGCGACGCGGCGAGCCTCGCCAGCCAGGCACGTCAGAACGCCTCAAGTGCACTCAACACGTCGAAAGTAGCGAAAGACATTGCAGAGAAAGCGAAAGGAATAGCAGACGAGGCAAAAGCAACAGCAGACTACGCGAAGAGACTAGTCAACCAGCTGAAAGGAACTGTCGCAACAATTCAAGCAGACGTGGGTCAAATAAAAGCCGACTTAGGCGACGTGAGGAACACGCTCGACAACATAAGAAACAACGTTATCCCCGACATAGAGAGCAGACTATCAACTCTAAGAGACACGGCAGACTCTCTCGTCAACTGGTACAAGCGCTTCCGCCAGAAGGTCAACGAAATACGCGAAATCTCCAACGAGAAGCAGAAGGAGATAAACGACATCGTCAACGCAATTAATAAAGTAGTAACAGAGGAGCTCCCAACCAAAATAGGAGAAATAATCAACGCGGTCAAGACTCTTGTCGAAGAGAAGATTGGATACGCGAAGATCGAACACGCGACAATTAACATTGCGGGAGTGACGGTGAAAATCCCCGTAGTGAAAGCGGGGGAAGGAATAATAAGCAAGATAGGAGCTCTTATGAGCGACCTTAATGAATTCTACCAGCACCTGTCCGCAGTACCCATCAAGATAAGGCTCAAAGCTTGCTTGTGGGAAGGAGCATGCATAGACTTCGGCACAATATACGCGATCAATCTCGCTGAAGCCGTAAACGCAGCAAAAGCAGCACTCAACGTAGCGAAAGACGCCAAAGAACTAATGGAAGAGGTGGATGACACTGGAAAATACCTTGCAACGTTCTTCAACAAATTCCTCGATTTAGCAAACATTCAGGCGACGATAGCCCAACTCGCCGGCAAAGCAGCGAACGTGTTAAACGACCTAGTCCTAACGCTCGCCCAGAAGCTCGCAGAAGCAATGCAACTGCCAGGACTCGCAATAACCGCAACAAAGCAGAAGCTCGCACTACCAAAACTCGAATACACAGCGAAGAAAGCGAGCAAGATCCTACCGCCAACAGAGGTCACAATACCAACGAAGACAGAAGTTCAAGGCATCCTAAAGATACTCCAAGATGGGAGAATCGTAGAAGTCGTGAACGAAAAAGAAAGAAAGGTACTGAAGGTAGCAGGAGGAGTCGTCACTCCCTACTAGATTCCTTCCTCTTTTTTTTACTTCTTAGTTTTCTTCTCTCCCACTTCTTTCGTAGACGCACCTCTCCTAAAAAAACCAGACGACTTCCGTTCGAAGATTCTTGCCCATCCAAACGTCCACCCGGTTCTCCATTAAGCACACCCTCACACCAAACGCCTTTATAACGAGCTGAGAGCCCACCTTCTCAACCTTTGTGGGCTTGAAATTCAGCACAACATTAACATTCGGTGCCCTGACAGCGAGCGTGTAAAAGGTTCTGTGGTCTTTGAGTTTTACAGTAATAGTGTAACCAAAGCGCCTATCCTTGAACTTCCATATTCTCTCACTAAAATTGGGAACATAAGTCGGAGGCCCGAAAACCTCGACAAAACGCTCGGCAAGCCTCGAAAAGGGTAAAATCCTAGACCGATTGGAGACTAGTCCCCTACTCATTTTCACCACCCACGAGAATTCTCAGAAGAGACTCCACATGCTCCCTAACCTTCCCCAGCGCAACATAGAGTGCATCACCCAATATACATTAATTATACCTAAAGTATATTTAAAACAAAACGCAATACAGGTAAAACAATTACACCCCAGCTAGCAAAATTAATCGGCCAACGCATGTCCGGCTCGCAGTCGTGATAACCAAAAAACCAACGGCTCGCATCTTCCCTTGATCGACGTCACCCAGGCTCGCAATCGTATCTGCTGATACGATATTGGCTCGCAATGACAAACGCCAAAATGTTTACGGCTCGCATCATTAGACACCAAAACGTTTACGGCTCGCAAACGTGAACGCTCATAACCCATCGGCTCGCATTGTATACAGCTAAAAGCTTCCCGGCTCGCATCATAAGACGCCAAATATATTTCGGCTCGCACTAAAGCCAAACAATGTAAGGCACTAAAGCCAAACAATGTAAGCTTGGCCCGCAGACGCTCAGGACAACGTTTCTTAGGCCCGCACTCACAGCCACCAACAGGAATTCGGCCCGCATCTTCGATTGTCCAAAACAACATAGACTCGCAGAGATGATAAGTTCAACACTGAGCGGCCCGCAGAACGAAACACCCGATATGAAGCGGACTCGCACATGCTACCACACAAGCATCACATGACTCGCAATCGTAACAACCAAAGGTATAACGGCTCACATTCGCACTCACCAAATGGTATACAGCTCGCATATTTTTGGAACCAAACGGTCGGAAGCTCGCAATATACCACGCTCCCAAGCATCGTCGACTCGCATAGAAACACGACCGAAGATATCACGCCTCACACTTCAGCACACCAAGGAATCGCCGGCCCGCAATCTTAACCGCCAGCTCGTAATTTTCAACATTAATATTATATCGACTCGCAACGTGACACACCCAGTTAACCCAGGCTCGCAAAATAAATAAATCGCTAATTTCAACTAGGCTCGCATAGAGCCACAGCAAAACATGCACGGCCTCGCAGACTTTAGCACCAAACTTGCAACGGCTCACATTTTTTCACACCAAAGTTACAACGGCCCGCAAGCGTGCAACACAAATGATAACAGGCTCACAAGATCACCCATCAATTCCCACGAGGATCGAACCTAACATACTACAAATTTATATTGTCTCGCACGCATTTCCAAGCAATTTTCCGCGGCCCGCAGCATCACCCGAAAACAACGCCCAGACCCGCAAGGAAAATCACCAATCTATCATAGGCCCGCACAAACAAGACGCACAAACGCACAGCGGCTCGCAACGCGACTCGCACTTGCACCACCACCTCGCAGTTACAATCCATAACATATTTACGGCCCGCACTTTAACTCGCGAACCAAACAGCTCGCATACTAAACCGCCAAATCAACGCTGGCCCGCAAGCCACTCCCCAAATATTCAAAAGGCCCACAAATCATCACGCACAAATGTTATAGGATCGCAGCACCAGCGACCAATCCACAGCCGGCCCGCAACACTGATGGGTAACGCAACACAGACTCGCATTCCCACCCGCTCATATTATCACGCCTCGCAACAAACTCACACAAGCATCCTGAGGCTCACTAAAAAAGAAAAAAGAATTAAACAGATTTAAGGATTCTGAACGCATCGCGAAGACTATAGCGCTCAGCGAGCAAACGAAGCGAGTTTATCTCACTCTCACCGACCATCTTGCCCCCATATATTTTCCTCAGAGCGTCCTTTAGGGCTTCAGGAACCAAGTGATTCTCATCGACGAGAGGCGGTATGTACTTACCGTGACCCTCCTTCTCGACAATGTATGGCGGACGATGAGGCAAGCCAGCAAGCAGACGATACACTTCCCAATAGTGACCGAGAACCATCTTAATCATCACACGTAGAGCCGACAAGAAAGCATGCTGCACACTATTACGCTTACCCTCCGCCAAAGCCTTCACCTCAACATCGAGGAGGCGCTTCCAGAAGACGCCAGCATAAACGCTCTTGCGTAGGATCATCTGCAAGGCTGCGTTGTACATAATACCTTTTATTTTACGATAGTACTTCTGAGACTCCACCGCCTGCTTCGTATAACCGCAGTACGCCCACAACTGCGACATGGTGTTAAAGCGCCAAGCGGGGACTAGTCCCAAAAGAACCATTGCAGTCGTATCCCCCAAGCCACGAATTTTCGAAAGATAAACGTTGTACACTGGATGGCGCCTTAGAAACTCTTTGGCTTTCCTGACGATATCCCTCGCGGTCTTCGATTCTTGGTTTATCAGCATCTTGTGAAGCTCAGGCTCCGGCAAAGCATCAAGTGCCTTAAGATCTCTCATTTGAAGCGTCAAGCCTTGCTTCTTTTTAACACACTGGAAATAGGCGTGAGACAGCTGTTTGAGATGGCGCTCAAGCTCGGCCCAAGGCCCGAGCCACTTAGCAATAATAGATGTGGGCTTCTTCGCCACAAGGACCACCCCAAGAACCCTAAAACATCTTATACACTTTAACACCCTGATCTGTAATCTCAAGCCTGAATAAAAGCTTGCCAGCACCATAGTGACGACTCACGTAAGTGTAAATATTGATCACAGTTCTATTCGGAGAAGAGGCCACCTTCTCCGTCCGCCAAATCTCCTTACACAAATGAAGGTACTTAGCGCCCTCCAACGTTTTACCACCACCACCAAAATAATCGGGCTGTGTCGTACAAACCACAAGTTTGTTCGTGGCTGCGGCGAGGAGACGCAACTTGTACATCAGCTCACCCCTCTTGAGGAAAATCTCACTACGCTCCTTAAGAGACTTGTCCGCAAGAGCAGCGAAAACCAAAAGACCAATAGAATCCACGACAATTAACTGAGGCGTCTCATCCTTGAACAAGGAATCAACAATATCAATAAGCTTGTCGAGGCCCACCGCTATATCGTAGCGGCCAGCCCTCTCAGGAACCAAAGGAATATAACGCGTGGTCTTCGGGACCATATCGGGATCAAGGCCCAACTCCGAATCAATGTACACAGTATTGCCGGCCTTAGCTAACTCTAAACAGAACGCAGTCTTGCCAGCACCCTGAGGACCGAACAACAACAGAATGTTATGCCCAACAAGCTTCCTAACAACCTCGAAAAGCTCCTGAGGCGACTTAATCTCCTCGGGCATAGATGCATCACCTAATATACAAGAAGTATACTGCACTTATAAAGATAACACAAAACACGCAGAAAAGTCGACATAGAAAGCGGCTAGAGCCCACGAAACGCGCGAAGAAGTGACTATTAGCCTGGCGTAATATTACATTAATAGACTAGTAGACTAACAAAAAAGAGAAAAGGGACTAGTCCCTACCTCTGCAGAACAAACTCGACAACACGCTTGGCAAGAGCCCGTAGAAGCCTCGAAAGCGAACGCTCCACAACCTCAAAACTCGCCACATACTCCTCAAAATCATGCACGTGAACTCTAGCAACGTACCTTGAGCCCTCCTTCGAAAAGAACACCTTGAACTTATAGCGCCCCTCAACGAACTCATCGAACACATAGCCCTCCTGCGCAATAGCCCTACCAAGCATCGTCAGCGCAGAGCGATTCCTCGAAAGCTTGACATAGAGCTCCGGCGTGCTGCCATACTCGATGTTCAGATCAAAAGCAATGTTACTAATCAGACCCAACCCTCCTCACCCATACAATCTCAATCCTACGCTTCAACGCGAAAAAGTAGTGCGAATGATACTTACCACCATCACGCTCACGCTCAATAACACCCTGATAGATAATTACATCATCCTTGCCGAGCTCCTGAAGACACCTCACCAGATCCATGAACTCACTGAAGAGCACACGGTACGGAGGAGTCGTGAGCGGAACTTGGACTAGTCCCCTAACAACCTTCACCTGATAAACATTACGGAGCGTCTTGAAAACCTCTTCCTCCTCCTTAGCACGAGCTTGAGCCCGAGACGCCGACATGGGCCAACACCGGACATACTACTATTATACAAGAAGTATAACTCACTTATAAAGATTCGCATAGGCTCACAATTTATCTAGAACACCATAAGCATCCGGCGCGCAAATCCCAACGCCAAAGTAGAACAGGCCCGCACGGCAGACGCAACGAGGACAGATAGGCCCGCACGAGGCCTAGCGCACAACTTCTTATAGTCTCGCAATCCAACAAGGCTCAAAAAAAAGAAAAGAAAAAAAGAGCTACTCAGACTCCTCCTCTTTAGAACCTCCAGAGTACGCCTCAACGGGAACCTCATCAATGTGCAAATGCGTCACGTAGTTAGCAGTCCACGTTCGGCGACCCTGAAACTCCTGCCACCTGAACCCTCTCATAATGACCCAGTAGAACTCACCAGGCTCCAGCCTCTCAAGGTCCTCATAGAGCTCAAAGAACAAAGAGCCCCAGAAGCCCGCGATCAAACAGCCAAGTCTGTAGTTGCCGGTTTTCTCGATATAGCGCACGAAGGAATCCTTGTTGCCCGGTACCTCGACAAGGGCCACGGCGATACCCTCTTTCTGGTACACCGGCTCCTCAGGGTGCTCGCGAATGTACGCTATGGCCTCCCTAACAAGCTCTTTTGTATCACCGATAGTAGCACTGAGTAGACTAGTCCTCTTCGCTTCAATGAACTTCTTGACAAACTCATCGCCAAAAATGATACGAAGCTTGGCATACTTGGCCAACTGCTCCTCACTCATTCAGACTCACCCCCCGAAGGAGAATAAGAACGACGCTTCGTAAGCTCAATCTTACCAAGCTCCTCCTCATAGTTGGAAATGCCGAGATAGGTCCTAATGTAGTAGTCAGCTATCACACGAACAACCTCGCTTCTATCCTCGAGCCCAATACGCCTCTTAATCAACTCTATCATTTTGACAGTCCTCTCATCCCTAATATAGATTGACATGTGACACACCGAACATACTACTAGTATAAATCACGCTATAAACATTTATAAAGCTAACGTCAAAGCAAGAACTATGTAATCTAGCAGACTAGCACATTATTACATCAACAAAATAACAGAGCCTAACCTCACCAGCCCTTTCTTCCACTTCGCTCCCTCTCACACTCAGCAATCTCCTCCGCACCCCTCACGAGCCATCTCCCCCCTCCTTCTATCAACCCACTCGAACATACCCTTCTCCCTCAACTTGATAATAGCACCAATAAGAGAATTCGCCCAATCAGCAATCCTCCTCAAGTCCTCCGCCATGGTCTCATTACCAAGTATGCTCGCAATACGCCTAGCAGCGTGGCAGAGATTGAATACCGCAGAGTACAAGAGAGTCCTAAAAGACCACCCCTCTTCAACAGCAGCAGCAACAATAGCCGCAACATGAAGAATCTCACGATGCACAATCCCAAGCACTATCTTCTCATAAT
This sequence comes from uncultured Nitrososphaeria archaeon, assembly GCA_964530465.1. Taxonomy (GTDB): domain Archaea; phylum Thermoproteota; class Nitrososphaeria; order Geothermarchaeales; family JDFR-13; genus CAZHBK01. The sequence continues at coordinate 18,556 of CAZHBK010000011.1, forward strand.
CCTCAATCTTAATCCTGTCGACATCCCCACCCATAAGTGTCGCACACTACTCAAAGCCACCCTCAGCACTACCTCATCAATGAAATTAATCAACCATTTCGCTTCCTTTGGCTTCAGTTTCCGCTTCTTCTCTAGCTTCTCCAAGAGCTTTATCGCCTTATCCCTCTCCTTAATAAGATTCTCCCTTTCTTCATCCCAAGCACCAATAAATAACTCGAAGACTTTCAGGTATCTTGGAATTACAGCTGGAACAAATGTCTCAAGTGGTTCAATACCATGATCAGCAAAAAAGGCGTCTCCTTGATCATACTTCTTCATTTCTTTGTTCTCTGCAATCTTCTGTATAACATCTTTTAGTTTATCAGTAAGTAACGTTGGGCAATATCCTGGCGAGTAACGCTTGTAAATTATATCTGCAATAAATGCACCAAAATCTAGAATATCCTCGACCGTAAATGGACCTACACTTTCAACGTGTTTTGCTATACCCAGTCGGTACATATAACTATTTTCCTGACCTGGTTTCCATGCTTCAATTATAAATAGCATTCTAAATGGTTTGGACCTAGCAACAATACTAACCCACCAGTCACCAACCTTAGTATCAACCCACCCATCGTATACAGTTAAATACACTTTCCTAGTTATTGAATCCTCAACGGATACACATTCTTTGCGTACCTCGACGATATAATTACCTAAATCGAGGCGAGCAGTAGCAGGTTTACCATTTTCATCCCAACAAATAACCTCATGACCCGTTAAGGCCATATAACCCACCAACACATCAAACATAAATAAAGTATATTTAAAGCTCACACCACCCTAGGAGCAAGAACCACGAAATTCCTCCCATCAAAAAACGGACAGATGAAACAGTGGCTCTCAACATTAGTCCTAACAACAGCAAAACCAAGGTCCCAAGGCTTACAACCCACAACACGAGCCAAAGCCATAGCACCATAGACAAACATACGAGCACTCGTAGCAGCCCTAACACCCCCACCAAACACCTCAAAAGAAACATACGGCCTACGAAGACGCAAACAAAAACTAGGCTTCGAAAGACCATCACTAACTTCAACACCCTCCCCAACATCAACAACAAAATTATCCACAACGGATAAGTCTACAAGCTTCTTCACAACCTCCCAAGCATGCTTGTAAAACACAAACTCAGCAACCTTACCACTCACACCAAACTTCCTGTAATACTTCCTAAGAACCTCAACATCACGCTCAACAGAAGTCTCGTGCTTGTCGGCCGAAACAAAAGAGAACTCACCATCCTCAAGATCAACAACATTCCTCGCAGTATCGTAGTCCACACGCAAGAACCACGTACGAGCTGTATTCATCGCAACAACAGCATCACCAATGCGACCCACAACAAACCCATCACCAAACATATTAAGAAGGTAATAACGCAGCACACCATCCATCCTCACAACACTCACCTACGGATGTAACAAATCGAACTCACTACCATAACGATTCGCAAGAACAGCCCAATCGCACTGAACCAACTTGACATCACGAACCTTAACAGTCTTCTTGACGAGCTCGACAACCTCCTTATGACGCTTCTTGGCCTCATCAGGAGTACAGCTGAACACACAGAAATCAAGAGTACTCCAATCGATAAGAACATCATCACAATTCACAACCACATCACGAACCTTCGTCACAAAGTAATAAACGCGACCGCCAGGGAGACGATGAGGCAAAGGAAGCTCCTCCGTAACAACGACTACTCTAACGCCCTCAGCAATCTGCACGATATCCTCAAGACGAAGCATATGACGACGGTACTCATTAGGAGACTTAAAACGGCCAAGATAGCCATAACCACCGAACACCATCAGCCCACACCCTCAAGGAACTTCCTAATCCCCCCAATGAACTCAGC
>CAZHBK010000012.1:0-20345 GCA_964530465.1 uncultured Nitrososphaeria archaeon
GATATAGTTAAAATAGGAGATAAAAAAGCTATATAAAATAAGAGTTTTAATATGGTTTATATAGTTTTTCAAACTCCTCTACCAACCCTAACTTCTCTAACGTCTCCCTCTTCGGTATTCCATTCTTATCCCAACCACGTAACTCATAGTATTCATCCAGCATTTTATTGAAGTCTTCAGGAGTTACTTTACGACCCTTAGCCTTACCTTCAGGCATAGGTTCGTATGCAATCCTATGAGGTATGTAATCATCTCTCCTAGTGAATCCCTCTCTAACATTGAATAATCTAGTCAGATTGTATATCCTCTCTCCAATAAGCTTTAAGTCGTCTGGCTTTAGATTCCATCCCGTTACTAAGTTTAGGTATGTAGCCATATCATCATACTCGATGGATATCATATCGCATATTCCGATAGACCACTTTACAGCATTTAAATCTTGTAATCTCTTAACTAGTTCTGCCTTTCCTTCAGTTGTATATGGATCCATATCTCCGAATGCCTCATAAGCTATAGACCATGCTCTCTGATGGCATCCTCCTCTATCTGCAGTTGCATATGCTAAAGCCATGCTAATACTACCTCTAGGATCATATGCTGGGTATTCAAGACCTTTACACTCCATAATCAACTTATATGCATCGCCTCCAAGCCATTTAGCGAATTCTCTAGCTCCTTCAGCTAATATATTACCGATGCCTCTTCTTTCACAGATCATCTTAGTTAACTCCATCTGTGCATCTGCATCACCAAACTTTAACTCGAATCCTATATCTTCCTTAGTAATATAACCCTTCTCATAAGCCTCCATAGCTAAACCTATAATATTACCTGTTGAGATCCCATCTAATCCTAAATCATCTACTAGTCTAATCCATGCAGCTATAGCTTTCGGATCTGATAATCCAGTATTTGAACCACCCATAGCAGTACATTCATACTCAGGTCCTTCTAACTTAAAACTACCCCACTTCTTATTCTCAATCTTAATAACGTGCTTACATGCCATTGGACACTTAAAACATGTAGCTTTAGAAATTCTAAACTTTAGGAATGAATCAAAGTTTATGGATTTCGCATATTCAAAAGTACCCTTTTGGAAGTTCTTTGTAGGTAGTACGCCAACACTATCACTTAAATCTATAAGCATCATAGTTCCCTTCTCTCTAAACTCCTTAACTTCAGGATCTGCTAAAAGTTTTTTCGTGAATTCCTTATTGAACTTCTCAAACTCATCTGGTTTAGCAATTTCAAATCTTGGATTCTTGGGATCTGCAGATATTACTATTGCTTTTAAATTCTTACTACCCATTACAGCTCCAACACCACCTCTACCGAATTTATGCGAGTAATCAGTAGTTATATTAGCATATTTAACTAGGTTTTCACCTGCAGGACCTATACATGCAACCTTAGCATCTTTATCACCGACATCTTTAATTAATGTATCTGTAGTAGCATATATACCATAATCCCTAACATGCTCTGCACTCCTCAACTCTATCTGATCATCATGTATGTAAATGTATGTTAGTTTGTCAGCTTTACCAGTAATAACTAATGCATCGTAACCTGCTAACTTAAGCCATGCACTCCAGTAACCACCAGCATATCCATCAGTATACGTATGTGTTTTAGGAGATTTAGTAGCTACAACACCTCTCGCAGTTCCAGGCGCTCCAGTAGCTGTTAGAGGACTTACAGTAAATATCAATGGATTTACAGGACTTAATGGATCCATATGTGGATAACTTAAATCATACAATAGTTTAGCTGCTAAACCCTTACCACCGATAAACCTCTTAGCTAAATCCTCGGGAGTTTCCTTCGCAATAATTTTCCTTCTAGTTAAATCGATGTATGCAATTCTATTACCATATCCCTTAATCAATTTCTAGAAGCACCTCCTCCTTATAATTGTATAATGTAAGAGAAATTATTAGATTTAGACTAGATGATCATATACATATAAATATGTCCTTGAATAATATTCAAAGAAAATTCCACAATATAGTAAAATATATATCCAGGAATATATTCATGGTAAATTAGATACGTAGATTATCAATTAATCTAGAACAAGCACCATTAGTATTTTATTGTAGAGTATTGATGAAGTATGTAGAAGCTAAATTATATAAAGTTCTCTCAGATGATAAGGTTAAATGTGGTACATGTATTAGAGGCTGTATTTTAAAACCGGGTCAGGAGGGATTCTGTGGGAATTATATGAATATTGACGGGAGGTTATATAATATCGGATATGGGAATATAAGTGCTTTTGAAAGTAGACCTATTGAAATAAAACCATTCTTCCACTTTTATCCGGGATCTACCGCTATGACATTTAGTGGTTGGGGCTGTAACTTTAAGTGCAGGTGGTGTCAGAATTATCACCTTAGTATGAGGAAGCCACGTAACTCTGTAGGGTATAGGATTCCCCCTAAAGATATGATTGAATTAGCCATTAAATATAGAGATGATGGTTTATGTGCTAGTTTCAATGAGCCAACTATACATCTAGAGTATTTAATTGATGTATTTAAACTAAGTAAGAAACATGGATTATATAATACTATTGTTAGTAATGGATCTTTAACTGTAGAGGCTTTAGAACTACTACATGATTCTGGCTTAGATGCTATGAATGTAGATATTAAGGGTTGTGAATATACTTATAGGAGATTTTTAGGCATTCCAAATCCATATAAAATTCTCGAAACTGCTAGGAAGGCATTAGAATTAGGTATTCATGTTGAATCAGTGTTTTTAATTGTAACTGGTGCTAATGATAGTGAGGAATGTATTAAATGGGTTATTGAAAATCATATTAAGTATTTAGGTGTCGATATTCCACTGCATATAAACCGCTACTATCCAGCATATAAATATGATAAGCCACCAACACCTATAGAGACACTACTTAAAGCATATGAGATTGCATTAGATAAAGGTGTAAAATACGTCTATATTGGAAATATACCGAATACTGAATATATGAATACTAAATGCCCGAGATGCAGCGAGATCTTAATAGTTAGAGATCAATATAGAACATTAAAATGTAATCTAAATGGATCTAAATGTCCAAAATGTGGATATGAAATAAACATTAAAGGTGCATGTAAGCCGACACCATTAAGAAAGCTTCTATGGTGGTAATCAATATATACACATGAAGATGCTATAAATACAATTTAAAATTTATTTTTGTGCATATGCTAATAATTCAATGGAGGTGATAATGATGGGTTGGAGATGGGGTTGGGGAGGTAGAGGATGGGCTGGTCCATGGCCTGGTAGAGGACCATTTAGCCACTTACCACCATGGATGAGACCGGGGTGGCTCTTTGGTAGAGGCGCTTGCTGGTGGTTATTCGGATGGCCATGGAGTTTAAGATGGCAGTATCCATGGTATACACCATATAGCTATTATCCATATTGGATAACACCATACTGGTACTATCCATGGTATTACTACCCATACTATTGGTAAATTAATTAGGGTGGGGTATATGATGAGTTGGTATTACTATCCCCCACCACCATTATACCCACCACTTCCATATGATATATTTGCATTATTCGGATATACACTACACTGGATGATATATCCATACTACTGGTTATTATACCTGGAAGCCTTTAAAGCTTCATTTGATGTATGGAAGAAGGTACTAGAAAGTTTTACAAAGTATATAACACCACCAACTACCTAAGATACTTAGTGATTCCATAGCTAGAACCACAATTAATTAATTTTTATTCCTCCTATCTATTATTATTTCTATATTATCCTCTCAGAGCTGCTAGATAATTCTAAAATTGAAGTCTTTATAGCTACTCTACTATCTTATACCTTAAAATTAAGCTATCTTATTTTTCTTCTCTATCTCACTTTTAAATGTCTTAAAGTATAATAGTGAAGCAATTGTCTTAGCATCTTTAATCCTTCCATTGAGTAGCCATTTATTTATATCATTTAAATCTACTTCAATAACGTTAATTACTTCGCTGGTTTCAGGTTTCATACCTACGTATTCTAAATTCCTAGCTAGATATACATGCATGTATTCAGTAGAATATCCTGGAGATAAGTACATTCCAAATAATTTGATTATCTCTCTAGCGTTATAACCAGTCTCCTCGATTAATTCTCTGCGAGCGCATTCAGCTGGATCTTCATTCTCCTCGAGTGTTCCAGCGGGTAGTTCATAAAGCCATTCACCTACAGCATGCCTATACTGCTTTAACATAATTATCTTAGAATTCTTAATTGGTATTATAACTATAGAGCCAGGATGTTCTACAACCTCCCGATAGACTAATCTACCATCTGGAGATTTAAAATATCCTTTAATTAGATTGATTCTCCTCCCCTTAAATACATATTCGATCTTAGATTTAGATTTCCGATTCATGATTAGAATTATTCACTAAATTTATAGAAAAATAATTTAAGAATATACGTGCAATGATGCATTAGTAATATTGTATTTATTAGCCAGCATATTATACATTTGTCATAGTTATAATACCAGATAAAATGTTTGTAATAATTTAGAAAAATGCTTTAGTAAAATTTTAATCGAATAAGTATATCACTCTCTATTACATTTTTTTAAACATGCCATTGATTATATGAAAAAATATAAGATTATACCGTAATCTTTTTAATATAGTTAGCTGAGGGGTGGGCCGCTTGGGAGAGGTTTTCGCAAGAAGAGCGAGTGGTCTAGTTAGGGAGGCTACGTTACTCGATACAGTACTGTTCGGTATTATGAACAATGGTGCTGCAGTTTCAGTATGGTACTATCTTACATGTGCACCCTATATGTATCCTGGAGTTAACCATGCTATTACATTCATACTTGCTGTAATCCTCGTCATATTCGGATTCTGTATGGTATGGGGTATCCTAGGTGCTGCAATGCCTAGAAGCGGTGGCGAATACGTTTACAATACTAGAATCATACATCCAGCTATTGGAACGGCTGTAAGCCTTGCGAATGCAGGCTTTGTTATGACAGCATGGATCTGGGTTTTAACACCTTGGATTATAGACCCTGGATTATCAATACTTGCTGGTGCTATGGGGCTACCTCCTGAAACCTTCTCATGGGCTTTAGAGCCAGCAACTGCATTCGCATTATGTACAATTATAAACTTCATAGGCTTCCTAGTAGTTGTATTTGGCTTAAGGGTCTTCTTCTGGATTCAGAGGATATTTATTGGTTGGAGTCTCGTAGCTGTAGTTATAGCGGCTATAATATTCTCGATGACTCCTCACTCCGTATTCGTAAGTACTTGGAATCACTATGCTCATATCTATAACTCACTAACTTGGGAGGAGACATTAAAGGCAGTTAATAAGGTATTCCCAATACCTAAGACATGGCGGTTAGACTCATCAGTATATGCCTTACTGCCATTAAGCTGGGGTGTAGTCTACGGTTATGTAATTAGCTTTATAGGTGGTGAGGTTAAAAGTCCTAGGAGGAATATCTTCATAGGTCAGGTTTTAAACGCTTTAGTTATGCTTGTATTAACGGCATGGGTTACATTCGCTGAGGAAGCAATGGTTGGCTGGGATGGATTACACGCATTAGCATGGATTGATAATGAAGGTCTCGAGGGCTATAACTTCCCATGGCCACCAACATTCCTGAATATTGCATCAATGCTAACTGGTTTAAATCCATGGCTTGGAGCATTCCTAGGTTTAGCATTTATATGGGCTGACTTCATGTGGATACCATTCTCATACATTGCATTCAGTAGGGATCTATTCGCATGGGGTATGGATAGAGTAGGACCTATGTGGTTTGTAGATATTAATCCAAGATTCCACTCTCCAGTCAAGCTATTATTCACAGAGTTTATACTTGGTGAGATTGGATTAGTATGGTATATATTGAATCCAACAATACTAGCTGGATTCTCAGTTGAAGTCATGCAGTTAGTATCGGTATTCGGTATAACATCCATTAGCGCTATTATATTCCCATTCAGGAAGAAGGTCAAGCATATATGGGATGCATCACCTCATAAAGAGTGGAAGATAGGTCCAATACCATATTGTACGATAGCTGGAATACTATCATTAATACTAGTAGTTATATTGGTATGGGCTGATATAGTAGCTGGTGCAATGGCAGTATTAAATACGATCTGGTTCCCAATCTACGTAGGCGTATGGATACTTGGAGTAGTCTGGTATTATGCATTCAAATGGTATAGAGCTAAAGAGGGTATCGACATAACATTGGCATATAAGGAATTAGCACCAGAATAATGCTGTTCTATATCCCATTTTTAAACATTCTTTATCTCCTATATTACATTTTTAAATTTAAACAATGATAAATAGAAATACTTTATAACCCCCTCTTCAATCATAATTTTAGAGGTGCTTTAAATGGGTATTTTTAAGAAGAGCAAGGATTTACTTAAAATATTCTTTGCAGTTGATATACATGGATCAACAGCATGTTTCAAAAAATTCCTAAATGCATTAGATGTATATGGAGCAGATGTAGGTATTCTTGGTGGTGATTTATCAGGTAAGATGATTGTCCCAATCATAAAGCATCCAGATGGCACGTATGAATATAATTATCTAGGAGAGCATATAGTTACTAAAGATCCTCAGAAGCTTAAAGAGATTGAGAAGAAGTTATCATTCATGGGCAACTATTATGCATATCTCACCGAGGAAGAGTATCAAGAACTACTTAAGGAGGGCAAGACAGTCGAAGGTAGAATCGATGAAAAAAGAAGGAGGATTACGCTTGCAGCAGGTAAGGTTGAAGAGTTATTCGCTAAAGTAGTTACTGATAGACTTCATGAATGGTTAGATTTAGCTGAAGAGAGATTGAGTAAAACTGGTAAGAAGCTATACATCGTACCAGGTAATGATGATATACCTGAGGTGGATGAGGTTATTAAGAAGCATGAATCAGATCATATAATCTTCGCTGATATGAGGAAGGTATATGTTGGTAAACATGAAATGATTGGTTTATCATGGTCTAATAAAACACCGTGGGATACACCTAGGGAGACTGATGAAGATGGATTGAGGAAGATGATAGATGACTTAGCTAGTCAGATTGAAAATATGGATTGGGCTATATTCCAATTCCATGTACCACCATACGGTACTAGATTAGATGAAGCACCTAAATTAGATGAGCAGTTAAGGCCTAAAGTCGATGAAACAATTCATGCGGGTAGTACAGCGGTTTATGAAGCTATTAAAAAGTATCAGCCATTGTTAGGCTTGCATGGACATATTCATGAGTCTAGGGCGGTTGAGAAAATTGGTAGGACTATAGTATTCAATCCAGGAAGCGAGTACACTGAAGCAATTTTAAGGGGAGTACTTATAATATTGGATGAGAATAAAGGTAAGATTAAGAACTATATATTCACTTCAGGCTAAATAAACAGCTTATGAGTAAGGATGATGAAGAGTACTTAAAGAACATTATTACATTAATTCACATATTCGATGCACAATCAGTGTTTAGAAAGACTAATCCGGAAGTTGTAGATGATTTAGTTAAAAAGATTAGAATTGGCAGGATCTCTGATTTATGGAAGGAGGTTAGGAAGGATTTTATAAAAATTACATACTATCCATATAAGATACCTAATGTACCATTATTAATGCAATTAATGACATACACTCGATTAATAGGTTTGATAGGTTTAATACTAATGTTAATACCGATAGGAGTTAGACTACATCCGAGGATGTTTAGTATGTTCTTAATACTATCGTCACCAACAATAATATTAATATTTCTAATTATTACAACAGTCGGATTATTCAGCAGTATGATTCTAGACATTATAATTAGAAGAACAATTGCCAGACATGAAGTTAAAGACTATAAGAAGTATGAGAAATCACTCAAATTAATGAAAGATACAGCGCAAAAGATCATATACATATTTATTAAGGAGAAGAAAAGAAGGAATGTAGATAAAGTATTTGAAGTAGAACTCTATCATCCAGACTATAAAGGTATTAAATTAGTTAAATCGGTAGATAGATATATGAAGATCTTTAAAAAAGGATATAAAACATACATATACCATCTATAAGAATGTTAACTAATTAATCTAACCCGCTGAATATATTAAAATTAATAATTTCCATAAATAAATGTAAAACATGTACTTTACTAGATAAAGGGTTAAATCCAATAGAGGCTTTATAATATTAAAATTCAATTCATAATATTCATATTTTAGAATTCTGAGGTAATTAACGAATGAGGATTAGTAAGATAGTTAAAGAATATACTATACTGATAATCATCGGTGTTTTAACTGGTGCTTTAGTAGCTTTATTTGATAAAGCATTGGAGTATACCCTTGGATTATTAGACTTCCTACTAAATATAAGTAGGCTATTAATATTCCTTATAGCTCCAGTATCACTGCTTATAGCCTATCTAATAGTTGTTAGATTTGCTGAGATTAAAGAGACTGGTAGTGGTACTCATCAAATACTAGATGCATTATATACTCATAATGGATATATCCATCCTAAGGATACAGTTACTAAGGTAATCGCATCATTACTTACATTAGGTTTAGGTGGTAGTGCTGGTCCTGAAGGTCCAAGCATGCTTTTAGGGAATGGAATTGGCAGTTATATATCTAGGAAGTTTAGGCTAGGAATTGATGAAGCTAGGAAGTTCTCGCTTGCCGGTGCTGCAGCTGGTATTGCCGCAGTCTTTAGAGCTCCACTTACGGGTATGCTATTTGCATTAGAGATACCATTTAGGAAGGATATGGAGACTGAGGCACTAATTGAAGCTGCAATTGCATCTGTTGCATCATATTTAACTTTTGTAGCTATTGCTGGTAGTGCTAAATTATTTAGAGTAGTTATTCCAGTTTTCGAATTAAACATATACCATTTATTGAATTCATTCATACTTGGAATCATAACTGGATTACTTGCATTAGTATTTATAATCTCATATAGATATATTGGAAGACTATCTAAGACTTTATCTAGATTAGTATATCCATATGGTTTTACGATACCTATAATTGGAGGATTAATAATTTCATTATTTGCATTTATAACTCCCGAAGTTGTTGGACCTGGATATAGGATTATTAAAGGGCTTATCTATGGATATGGGAGATTACCATTATTAACGTTATTAATGATATTACTCTTTAAAATGTTTGTTACTGAAGTTACTCTATCTTTCGGAGGCAGTGGTGGTATCTTCGTACCTACACTAGCTGTTGGTGCTTTAATAGGTTATATTTACGGAGTATTAATCCATTCTGATAATATCGAGATGCTGATAGCTGTAGGGATGGCATCATTATTGGCAGCTACGAATAAGGCGCCATTTACTTCAGTTGCATTAGTAGCTGAAACGGTTGGACCTGCAAGTATAATACCCACTTTGATAGCGACTGTAATCAGTTATCTACTAACTGGATATTACTCATTTTATGAGATTCAACTACCGCATAGAATCGTTGAAGAAGAATTAGCGTTAAGCGAGATATATCTTAAGGTTGTTAAGCTACGACCAGATATACTTTATAAGATTAAAGCACATCATGTTATGACGCCTAAGCCGATATACCTAGATGGTAATAGTACTGTAGAGGATGCATTAGCCAGAGTAAGCCACTATAAGTTTAGAGTCTATCCAGTTGTTAGAAATAATATATTAATTGGATATGTTACTATCGAGGATTTACTAGGTATTCCTGAGGAGGATATAAAGATAAGAGTCTATAGACTTGCTAGAGATCCCATAACTATAAGTCCTGATGCATCCCTAAAGGAAGTCATTGATACAATGCTTGAGAATGAGGCAGATCACTTACTCGTTACTGATAAGGAGGGTAAGCTGATAGGTATTATAGCTGATATAGATGTAATTAGAACCTTGTTAGACTCTGCATCTAGATTCTTCAGAGTATTTATGGAAGGTAAGAAAGGTTAGGGTATTATCCTAGTACCAGACCTACCCTCTATTATATCGAGTGCCTTATATAAATGCCCTATTGCAGCGAATTTACCACCATTCTTAATGAATCTAATGCAAGCTAGTACTTTAGGTCCCATAGATCCTGGTGGGAATTGTCCCTCATTATAATACTTCTCCGCTTCATCAACATGTAGTACCCTTAGTAATTTCTGATTCTCCTTCCTAAAGTTTAAATATACTCCTTCAACGTCAGTTAAAATCAGGAATATGTCTGCTTTAATAGCTGATGCAAGTCTCTCTCCCGCCAAGTCTTTATCAATTACTGCTTCAACACCTTTAACATATCCATCCTCTATGATAACTGGAATCCCACCACCACCTGAAGCGATAACTATAAATCCATTCTTAATTAGTGATTTAATAGCTTCTATCTCTAAATTCCCGATAGGGTCTGGTGATGGTACGACTCTCCTCCAGCCACCTCTAGGATCTGGCTTCATAACCCATCCCTTCTCCTTAGAGATTCTTAATGCACTCTCTCGATCGTAGTATGGTCCTACGTATTTAGTAGGGTTTTTAAATGCAGGATCATTCCTATCAACTATAATCTGGTTAACTATTGTAACCACCTTAATATCCAATCCTCTACTTTTAAGCTCATTATATAATGCCTGCTGAATCATATATCCAATCCACCCCTGCGTCATCGCATTTGCGAAATCCATAGTTAATGGTGGGATTCTATGAGATAAACTATCCATCCACTCTAGAATATTCCCTACTTGAGGTCCATTACCATGTGTTAAAACCACCCTATATCCCCTCTCAATTATATCTGCAATCTGTTTCATCGCCCTACTAACGTTGTTCCACTGCTCTTCTACCGTACCTCTCTGGCCTTTCTGAAGGAATGCATTACCTCCTAATGCAATTACAATAGTTTCACTCATACTAATACACCTGAAATCGAGAATATTTAATATAATCGCTATAACCACATTTAAATCATAATAGATCCAGTTAACAATGTAGAAGATATTAAACTCTTCCTAGAAGGATCTCCTTCATAGTTATAAATGTAATATAACTTCATAGAATGCTTAACTAAGGTAGGTGATAATATTCTTTAATATACATTCTGAGGTGGTTGTATGGCTGAGAGTATTAAGGTTACTACTGTTAAGAGTGATTTAGATACTTTAAAAAGCGTTATACTATGTAAGCCTGTATACTTCAGATTTATTAAGTTGATTAATGAGAGTATGAGATTTTGGAGTAGAATGGGTTATCCTCCTGATAAAAGTGAAGCTATTAAAGAGCATGAGACTCTCGCTAGTATATTAAAGGAGAATAGCGTTGAAGTGTATTACGTAGATCCTATTGAGGATTGCCCATACCAAGTATTTACCAGAGATCTAGGCTTCACCCCTGATGGATTTAATATATTCATGGCTAATCCACGATATGAGATTAGACGTATTGAATTAGATGCATTCACAAAGTTAATAGTTAAATTAGGTAAATCTATGAATTACCTGCCTGAGTCAGCGCTCTTCGAAGGTGGTAATGTAGTTATCTATGATTCGGAGAATATGTTTTTAGGTCTATCTAATAGAACTAATACTCAAGCATTAATATATCTACGGAGTAAGCTACCAATAAATATAATACCTGTTAAACTACCGTCAGATATAATTCATCTAGATGTCGTATTTAACTTCCCGAGTAGGGAATATGTTGTATTGTATAGAAATGCTATACCAGATGATGTAGTAAACTACCTCTTGAAGAATCTACATGTAAATATGATTGAAGTAAGCTATTTAGATACTTTTACTCTAGCACCCAACTTCCTACCAATTAGGAATGGAAGAATAATTGCTGCTTCTGAGAATAAGGAGATTAATAAGCGGTTAGCTCGAGAAGGCATTGACGTAATAGAAATACCATATAGAGAGATGATTAAAGCAGGTGGGTCAATTAGATGTTCTACATTTCCACTAGAGAGAGAATAAAGGGTAGATATTTCTTATAACACTTATATTAATCCTTCAAATAAGCTAACTAAGAAGGTTATAATCTGATGTTCATAATACATCTTTATAATTATCGATACTATGAATAACATTATCATCGTAGCCAGCATGATGTAGTCTCTTAAGTGGAATTCTACATCTTCTATAAACGTTCTTTTTATGGGAGCTCCAAATCCTCGAGTTTCAATAGCGATCTGTAGGTCGTTAGCCTTTCTAAATAATAGGAGTACTAATGGCGTCGTAATCGGTATATACCCTCTAAAAGCCTTCTTGAACATATTCATTTTATCGAAATCAAACGCTCTAAGTTTCTGAGCATCTACAATAGTATCCCATGTTTTCTGAATTAATGGAACAAATCTCATTGCTGTAACTAACATAAATGAATACGTGTATGGTATTTTAAGCTTTGTAAGTGACTCCATTAATTTTGAGTATGACGTTGTCATTACTAAAATGGGTACTGCAACGACAGCAGTAATTACTCTAACGACAATCATTATTCCAAATATCAACCCCTCATATGTAAATACTCCTAAGTCAGCACCACCCCAAATCTTTAGATGACCTATTACAAATAATGGTGTATGTCCTCTATACATGAAGCCTTGAACTAGTATGATGAATATTGCTAATCCTGCAAGTATCTTAAGAATCCTACTAAAGTATCTAATACTTATGCCTCCTAACCTCCATAGTATTATAGATGTAACTAACCATATGATTAATATTAGGATATCCTCAGCAAAATTAGACATAAATACGATTACCAGTACTAGAATCGTAAAGATTAACTTTATAATTGGATTAATCTTATGGAGTATTGTATCTTTCTCTAAATAAGCTATATAACTCATATTAACTCACCTTAGCTATAATATTATCTAATTCATCAACTGTTAGCAGTGTTGGCATCCCAAACTCTCTTAATTCAATACTTAATTCAGTAATTATAGGTGGTTTTATGAATGCTTCGGCTAATACATCTCTCTTTAAGAATACTTCTTCAGTAGGTCCGTCTAACAGTATTCTTCCATCTTTCATAACGATTACTCTCTCTGCATATCTTGCTATAAGCTCCATATCATGAGATATCATTATAACTGTAACACCCATTTCTTCATTAAGTTTCTTAGCTATATCTGCAAGTAAATATCTACCTCTATAATCCTGTGCTGTAGTTGGTTCATCTAAAATTAGAACCTCTGGTTCCATGGCTACAACAGCTGCAACTGCAAGTTTCCTTCTATCTCCAAAACTTAATCTAAATGGAAATGCATCCTTAAGATTACTTAATCCAACCATCTCTAATGCTTTTAATGCCTTCTCTTCAGCTTCCTTATCTGATAATCCGATATTCCTAAGTCCGAACTTAACTTCTTCAAGACATGATATTGTGAATAATTGATAGTCTGGATTCTGTAATACCAATCCTATCCTTCTAGAGAGTTCTCCAACAGTATACTTTCTAATATCTTCACCCCTAAAATATATGGCTCCCTTCTGAGGTCTAAGTAATCCAACTATATTCTTAACTAGCGTTGTCTTTCCAGATCCATTCTGACCTATTATACCTATAAACTCTCCTTCATAGATATCTAAGTTAATGTTATCTAATGCTTTAACAGGCGGAGGTCCTGGATATGTATAGGATACGTTTCTTATGGATATTATAGGATCACTAGCCTTCCTATACGTCCTCCTACTAATTTTAGATGGCCTAATCTTGATCCCCCCTCTCTCAAAGATTTTTCTCATCAGGTTTACAGCAGTATTTAAATCCATAGTATACTCATTTATACCAAGCTTCCTAAACACTGTTGGTATTGTGGGTGGTTTAACTCCAACTTTATCAAGCATCTCTGGCTTGGATAAAATCTCGTCCGGCTTACCATATGCTACAATTCTACCATTATTCAATACGAGGATCTTATCAGCTAACGGTGCTGCTTCATCCGATTTATGAGTTGTTAATACTATTGTTAGCTTTCTACTCTCCTTAAGCTTCTTTAATGCGTTTAAAACCTCATATGTACCTATTGGATCTAATTGAGATGTTGGTTCATCTAATATTAATATCTTAGGATTCATAGTTAGTGTCGCTGCTATTGCAACTCTCTGCTTCTGCCCTCCAGAGAGTTCATCAGGATGCCTCTTCTCAAATCCCTCTAATCCAACTATTTTAAGAGCATCCTTAACCCTCTTCTCAATCTCATCCCTTGGTACTCCTAATGATGCTGGTCCAAATGCTAACTCCATCCATATATTAGGCATTAGTAATTGAGTTTCAGGATCTTGTAATACAATACCTACGACTTGAGATGTTTCATATATTGGTCTATCCCATGGATCGAAATCATAGATGTATACTTCTCCTCTCCTCCTACCACCATATATATTAGGTATTATACCACTTAGGAGATAGCATAATGTAGACTTACCAGCTCCATTAGGACCCATTACAGCTAGTAACTCTCCCTCCTCAACTTCTACAGATATATCTTGTAAGGCTTTAACACCACCTTCATACTCGAAAAAAAGATTATGAATGGAGATTGCCTTCATAACGCTGCTTCACCAGATCGCCCATGGAATCTTTGGTAATCCGCTTCTTCTTAAACCTTCAATAATAGGTATTGTAATTATTGTGATTATAACTGATAATGCAGGAACCCACCATGAATATGCTATAAATGTAGCGATAGCTAATGCAATTGGATACTTAAGTAAGTACCAGTAAGTAATCGCCCATGGCATCCACCAAATCATCATGCCAGATATAACGGCTATAAATACACCCCAATACCTCTTCTTACCAGCTTCTAAAGCCCACTGAGGTACTAACTTCCTACCTAATGGAGATGCTTCTATTATTAGCCATGGAACCCAATACCATGCAGCTAATAATGAATACATCGGCTCTGGAGGATTAGCCTCTAAACCAGCAGCGGCTCCAGGCCAGTGATATGGGAATATCGTGAAGAATATCCCAATTATAGCGAATACAGGAACTGTAATATACCAGAGCTTATCATCTCTAATTGTTAAGGCAACTGTAATAGCTGGTAGTGTTCCAGTTAGGAATACGTCTAGCAAGCCTAGTGGGAATGCTGCAGGCATTATGAACATTCCAATTACACCACCTATAAATGCTGAGATTATCCCTGCAGGACCTAATATTAATGGAGCCATAGCTTCAAATACGACACATAACGGTAGGAATCCACCGCCTCCAACATATGGGAATATAGGTATTAATGAAGTAACACCGATTAAAGCACCGTAAACAACGATCCATGCTATTGAAGCACCCCATAATTTCGTTTTTGACGGCGTTACTCTCTCCTTAACTACCTCCTCACCCGACATAATTAATCCAAAATTAATAATGTTAAATCCAGCTTAAAAAATAATAATCTATTTTGAAATAGCTAAAATTAACTACTTTAATTATGTAATAATGTAAATTATTATTATTACGGTGATCGGCTATGGTAGATCTAAGAGGGAGAGATTTTATATCAATTCGTGATTTCACCAGAGAGGAGCTCGAGTATTTGATTGACTTAGCTATTGAATTAAAGCGCAGGTGGTATGCAGGAATTAGAGAATATCCTCTTATAGGTAAAGCTATCGCACTACTATTTAAGAAGCATTCAACTAGAACTAGGTCCTCCTTTCAAGTAGCTGCTACTCAATTAGGTGCTGACGCGTATTACATGAGGCCTGAGGAATTACAGCTGGCTAGAGGCGAGATACTAGCTGATACTGCTAGAGTACTAGATAGATATTATGATGCATTAGTAATCAGAACTTTCGAGCAATCCGAGGTAGTCGAATATGCTAAGTATATGAAGAAACCCGTTATAAATGCATTAACTAATGAAGAGCATCCAACTCAAATACTAGCTGATTTAATGACTATTAAGGAGAAGAAACGTAGGTTTGAAGGCTTAAAATTAGTTTACTCTGGAGTTATCTGGAATGTAATGTACTCCCTAATGTATGCATGTCCTAAATTTGGAATCGACTTAGTAATAGCCATCCCAGAGGGATTTAAACCTAATGATGAGGCTTGGGAATATAGTGTTAAGCTAGCTAAGGAGTATGGTACTAAAATAGAGATAATCCATAATTTAAAGAAAGCTGTTGATGGAGCAGATATAGTCTATGCATTAACATGGTATGCTATGGGGCAGTCTGAGGAAGATATTAGAAGGCAGGTGAAAGCCTATAAAGAAGGTGGTTTTACAGTAACTCCCGAGATTATGGATCTAGCTAAGAAAGACGCCATATTTATGCACTGCCTACCAGCACATAGAGGTGAGGAAGCAACAGATGAAGTATTAGATGGACCTAAATCAGTAATATTTGATCAAGCCGAGAATAAACTACATACGGCTAAGGCAATATATCTAGCATTACTCTAATAATTAATTCCCTCCTATTCTCTTTATCTCATAATTAATTATTAATGCAGTTAGACTAGTTATTTAAACATTCCTGAACTATGAGATTAAATGAGACTAAATTATAAGATACCTTGGTTATATCTCTCCTTCAAACCTCTTAAATAGCAATCTATAGATACATTCCTCCTGACTTAGTTTAATTTCTTCACTAAAATCACCCTCTTCTAACTCAATATTTAATCCCTTCACAATTGCTGCTGGAATACGCTCAGATCCCTCTCCTATCACTAAATGTGCTGCTGATGCTATTTCATCAGCTAGTGATAATCTAGTTACTTCAATACATCTACCGAATAAATCGGAGACTCCTCTATAATCTCTAATTGGTTTAAAACCATAGACTACTAATGCTATAGCTCTTGTTCCCAGTCGAAGTGGGTATATTGTGCTATCTGATATTACAATACCTAACTTAATTCTGAGATTTGAATAGATATGATGGTATAGATTTTTAGCAAATTCTTTGAGCAAGCTTATAGATAGAACTGATACTTTATCATTAGGTATATTTTTAAAGTCTATACCTGCATTAGGTATTAAAACCCCATTTACATCTGTAAGCAGAAACCTAGGTACGCCACCATATATCCTATCTGAATACCTGATTATAAGTTCTATTACTCTAGGATCCAATTTATATCTCTTAGATAATTCACCAGCTATTCTAGATGCTGTAACAACTCTATAATCAATTAATTGATTATATGCAATTAAAATTGGTTTAGATGACACTACTAGTATATCTTCGTTATTAGCGATGTTTTTAATAGAGTCAGTTATAATCTTGATGATATCATCTCCCGGTTTTATAATACTAGTTCTTACAGGCTTTATAATAATGTCATTCATTTAGATTAATACAATTAAAAATACCACTATTAAATTTCAATGTTCTTACTTTATTAACCACACTTTATACAGAAATTAAGGTATTAATTATTCTAGGTGTTTTAATCATGAATTATGATGTTGCTATTGTGGGTATTGGTATATCTAAATTTGGAAGAAGAGATGATGTTTCATTTCCTGAATTAGCTTGGGAGTCAATTAAAGATGCATTAGACGATGCAAGTTTATCTCAGAAGGATATAAAATATCTAATTGTAAGTAATATTGGCGTCTGGAGTAGTGAGCCATTACCAGCAGTTGTAATATCTGAGTATGCTGGATTAACTCCTATAGGATCATGTAGAGTTGAAGCAGCATGTGCATCCGGAAGTGCGGGAATTCTCTTAGGCTATAACCTAATTAGAAGTGGATTATACGATATAGTTATGATTGTTGGTATTGAGAAGATGTTTGAATCAACAACACCCTATGTAGTTGAATACTTAGGTAGAATGGGCAATTACCAGTGGGAGTTTGAAAATTATGGATTAACATTTCCAGGATATTACGCGATGTATATGAATGCATATATGGATAGATATGGCGCTACTGAAGAAGATTTCTGTAAGATTGCAGTTAAAAACCACTACTACGGTGCTAGGAATCCTAAGGCACAGTTTAGGAAGGAGATTACATGTGAGGATTGTATGAAGTCTAGATATATAGCATGGCCAATTAAATTATTCGATTGCTCACCCATAACTGATGGATCTGCTACTATAATACTTGCTAGGGGTGATATAGTTAAATCGATAACGGATACACCAATATGGATTAGAGGTTTAGGGGTAGCTACTGGTACTTCTAACCTAAGTAGAAGATCTACATATTTAAGTCTTGAATCTGCTGCTTTAGCTGCCGAGCAGGCGTATAGAATGGCGGGTATCGACTTAGATAATCCTACAAGACATATTGATGTAGCTGATGTACATGACTGTTTTACAATAGCTGAAGTGATTGCATATGAAGATCTTAGATTCTGTAGGAGGGGCGAGGGGTATATACTAGCTAGAGAAGAGCAGACATATATAGGTGGTAAGATACCCGTTAACTTAGATGGTGGATTAAAGGCAAAGGGCCACCCTATTGGTGCATCTGGGGTTGCAATGGCTGTTGAAGCAGTAAAGCAACTTAGGCAGGAAGCTGAGAGTGAGAGGCAGGCACCTATAAGAAATGGATATGCGTTAACACATAACGTAGGTGGAACGGGTCATTATGCATATGTAATTATTTACTCACTTGATAGGAGGTGAGACTATGGGTAGTATACCACTTAGATATGATGAGAAGAGAGGGGTATACCTATATGAGTCGATAAGAGCACTAGAACTTAAGTATACTCTCGGAATTGGAGGATTGAGTAAATTCTATGAAGCTCTTAAAGAAGGTAAGGTTCTAGCTACGAAATGTACTAAATGTAATACTATATACTTCCCACCACAATTAGACTGTCCAAAATGTAAGTCTAGAGATTACGTAACATGGATTGAAGTCCCTAGAAGGGGGAAGCTTATAACATATACACAGATTAATGTTAAACCAGCATCACATGCACATTATCAAGATTATATTATTGGTGTTGGAGAGTTCAACGGTATTAAAATACTAGCACTTATACTAACTGATGATCTTAAGAAGATCAATATAGGGATGGATATCGAACTTGTAGTTATATCTAGAGAACCGGAAAAGAATCTAATATATGCATTTAAACCAATACGCTAATCTCATCATAACATTTATTTATCTGATATAATGTCTTTATAAGCTTGATTAAATTCTCTTCATTAGGTATATGGAGACAAATTACTAATAACCCTTATATTTTAGATATATATGGGGTGTGTGATCTTGCCAAATCTCTTCGTATATGGAACACTACTTAGTAGATATAGAAATCCATGGATTAACTCAATTGAAAATGGTAAACTTAAGATAATACTAAATTCATATAAGAGAATTCCAGCTATTCTCGATGAGTACATGCTCGTATGGAGGAGGGAGATGTCATATCCCTATATCATTCCAGAGCCTAATTATCTCGTTATAGGTGAGGTTATACTAGATATACCAGACGATGTAATAAATGTTATAGATACGTATGAGGGTTATCCGAGATTATATCTCAGAGAGGAAGTATATGTTAGAACCTCATTAAGTAGTAGGGAGAAAGCATACGTATATGTTTGGAGGAAGGAGAGTAAACATAATAAGGATGAGGTGTTCTTAACACTCCTACCAGATAGTGATATTCCAGAGTGGATTAAAAATGAAGTAAAGAGCTACTCTATATAACCAATAAACTTCTTCAATTTATTTAACTCCTTCGTAATCTCATTAAGATCACTTATCATTTCCCTAAGTAATTTAATACGTTTATCATTATCAATACCTACTTCCTCTTCAGTAGTGCTTATATGAGTTTCCTTCACTACAGTTAGCTCTTTAAACTTATTAGAGTTATCTACTATATCCTTAACTTCAGTACATTCATCCTTTGAAACCTTACTACTAAGACTATTGATTTCACTTATCCTTCCAGCTAGTTCCCTAACCTCGGAGGTAATAGTATTAATAGCATCATTTATACTATCGATCTTATCCCTCAAATCTGATACCTCACTCTTTAACTCATTGATATAGTCTTTAAGATTGCTTTCTACATTATTAGATTCACCAGATGTATTATTCAAAGTATCTAATTTCTTATTCAACATAGCTATATAATATGCCATTAGATATAATCCAACTACTGTAGGAGCTAATACTGCTATCATTATGAGTAAGTTAGAGAAATATGGAATCATATATCTACTTAGTTTAATATCAATGCTAAAGTTTACTAAGCTAGATATTCTGCTTAATATTTGATTTAAATTTAGATATTTCAATATTAAAAATGGAGATTGAATTAACTTCATTTTACTTAGTAGAGTTATTATTAGTAGTGAAATTGATGCTCCTAGTAA
>CAZHBK010000013.1:0-2015 GCA_964530465.1 uncultured Nitrososphaeria archaeon
AGTAATTGAGGAAGCTAAATATAGAAGAAGCGCATATGCTAAAATGTATTTAGAGGAGATAGCTAAATTAATAGGTTGGATACCTATTGAAGAGAGGTTAAAGGGTGTGTAATATGAGGAAGACAGTTAAGATATTTGTTGGTAAAAGGAAGACTGCAATTGCTAGAGCTATAATAAGGGATGGTAGTGGTAAGGTTAGAATTAATGGCGTTCCAGTTGAGATTTTACAGCCTGAAGTAGCAAGAATGAGGATAATTCAAACATTAATGTTAGCTGAACCATACTCTAGAAATTACGATATTGATGTATATGTTAGAGGCGGTGGATATATGGGTCAAGCTGAGGCAGCGAGCATAGCTATTGCTAGAGCATTAGTAGGTGTTACAAAGAGTAAGAGGCTTAGAAAAATATATCTTGAATTTGATAGAGCATTACTAGCCGGAGATCCTAGGAGGACTGAATCTAAAAAGCCATTATGTAGAAGTGCTAGAAGGAGGAAGCAGACTTCATATAGGTGAATCTCTTAAATTAACTGGTGATTGAGTATGATAGTCCCGATCAGATGTTTTTCATGCGGTGCATTAATAGGTGATAAATTTAGGAAATTTATAGAGTATGTTAATTCCGGCATGGATCCTAAAGAAGCTCTTGATAAATTAGGCCTTGAAAGATACTGCTGTAGACGTATGATACTAACTCATGTTGATGTCATTGATAAGTTAATCAAGTATAGGAGGTTTGGAGAAATTGGTAGTCATAAGTAAGGCTAGAATATTATTAGAATATAACTCTAGAGGATCAGAAACGTTAGGGGTAATTTTAGAATCTAATAAAGGCTTTAAAGCTTCATTTGCCGCTCCAGCAGGTGCGAGTGTCGGTATTAGAGAAGTACCAATGTACCCTCCTGGTGGGATTAATGAAGCTATAAGAGTGTTTAATGAATATCTTGCTCCAAGACTAATAGGCTTCAAGTATGAATCTCAAAGTGAGTTAGACGAATATATCCGCGATTTAGATGGAACAGGTAGATATGAGAAATTAGGTAGTGCTATATCATTAAGTGTCTCAGTTGCTGGAGCCGAGCTTGCTTCACGTGAGTATAATATTCCATTATTTTACTGGCTCTCTAATGGAGATACAAGATGTCTTCCGCTTCCTCTAGGTAATGTTATCGGTGGGGGGAAGCATGCGAGAGGTAGATCAATAGACATCCAAGAGATACTGGTATTTCCATGTGAAGCAGACTCCTATAAGACTGCATTTAAGATGATTACTGAAGTACATAAAAGAGTAGCCGACGTATTAGCTAAAAGAGATAAAGGTTTTACAGGTGGTAAAAATGACGAGGGAGCCTGGACTACTACTTTAAATGATGAAGACGCGATTGAGATCATTCGAGAAGTTTCGGATGAGGTTTCATCAGAGTATGGATATAGGCTTCATATTGGAATTGATGTTGCTGCCAGCAGTATGTGGGATGGAAATATCCTAAAATATAAGTACTATAGAGGAGCTAGATATCTAGATCCTGAGGAGCAGTACAATTATATCATTGAGTTAATTAAGAAATACGACTTAAAATATATTGAAGATCCATTTTATGAAGAAGATTATAATAGTTTTGCGAAACTTACTCGTGAAGTAGGTAATGGGAGGTTTATCGTAGGAGACGACTTATATGTAACTAATAAAACAAGAATAGCATTAGGAGTCAATCTGAGAGCTGGAAATGGAGTTATAATAAAGCCGAATCAAGTAGGAGATCTAACTGCAGCAAAGGAAGCAGTTAAAGAGGCTAGAAGGGGGGGTTTTTTAATAGTTGTTTCTCATAGATCTGGTGAAACTCCGTATAGCCATCTAGCTCATATTGCAGTCGGTTTTTCATCTGATTTATTTAAATGTGGTATTGCTGGTGGTGAGAGGGTAATTAAGCATAACGAGCTTATTAAAATTGAAGAGTTATATGGAGGATTCTCTATAGCAAGAATAGTAGTATGATATTAATGATTATATTT
>CAZHBK010000013.1:2025-18706 GCA_964530465.1 uncultured Nitrososphaeria archaeon
ATTTGATAGTTATCTTTAATTAATAAATTAATAGTATGCTAAATCTTAAATAATCGATTTTAGGTTTTTAGAATAGTAATCCGATTCAGATTCAGGTGTAGAGAATGGCTACCGGGGAGAAAGCGAGTGAGAGAATCGAGATAAATAAAGACTTATTATTGAAGTATAGAGTACATTTAGGTAGGAATGTTAAGACTAAGTTTAGTGAATCTTTCATCTATGGTATACATCCTAGGGGGTTTTACCTGATAGATTTAAATAAAACATTAGAGCGATTGAAAATAGCCGCTAAGTTTCTTGCTAGATATCCCCCAGAAGAGGTATTAGTTTATTCATCTAGGGAATATGCTAAAAAAGCTATTGAGCAGTTCGGTAAGATAACTGGATTTAGAACTTTAACAGGCAGGTTTCTACCTGGGACACTAACAAATTACATGCTTAGTCAGCATGTTGAAGTTTCATTATTATTCGTTGTTGATCATACATATGATGATCAAGCTGTTGATGAAGCCGTCAAAATGAGAATTCCAATAGTCAGTTTCGTGGATACAAATTCAGATGGAAGTTATGTAGACTTAGCGATTCCAGCAAATAATAAAGGGCGATATTCAATTGCGTTATTATTCTGGATATTATCGATTCTAATACTTAGAGAAAGGGGGTTATTAGGATCTGATGAAATTATAGATATTCCAATTGAGGAGTTTATGGTGAGGGAGGAGAATGTGGGGACGTAATAGAAGACCTGCAGTCGCTGGTTATTTCTATCCTAGCGACAGAAAAGAGTTAATTAGAATGATTGAAGAGTTGTTTAAATCAAAATTAGGTCCCGGATCTTTACCTCGCTTCGTTATGGAAGGTCCTAGGGAGATCATAGGACTAATATCTCCTCATGCAGGATATGTATACAGTGGTGCTATAGCATGCCATGGATACTATAGGCTTGCAGAGGATGGATTACCCTCTCTTATCATATTAATAGGACCTAATCATACTGGTTATGGCTCTGCGATTTCGGTCTACCCTGGAGGAGTATGGGAGACACCCTTAGGAAGCGTGGAGGTTGATTCTGAATTTGCTAAAGAATTGCATAAAGCTGATCCATATATTGACTTAGAGGAATCGGCTCATACTCATGAGCACTGCTTAGAGGTTCAACTTCCATTTCTTCAATATATAGCTCAGAGAGTTGGTAAGAGTTTTAAAATTGTTCCAATTATAATGCTTCAGCAGACACCGAGTAGCGTTGAGATATTAACAAATGCATTAAGAAAAGTATTGAGTAGTTACGAAAGAAGGGAGTATTTAATCATCGCCTCTAGCGATTTCACCCACTACGAACCTGCTGAAATTGCTAGAAAAAAAGATATGGAGGCAATAAGTGAAATACTTAATTTTAACGCAGATAGATTTATGGAGAAAGTATATGAATTGGATATTTCAATATGTGGATATGGAGCTATAGCTACCCTCTTAAAACTATCTAAACACTTAGGTGCTTCTAAGATAGAATTACTTAAGTATGGAAATAGTGGAGATATAACAGGCGATTATAGCGGTGTTGTTTCATACGCCTCTTTTATTATAAAATAGAATTTAGAGTAACGTCTATTTAGCTATAACCTTTTTCATAATTATAAAGAAGGTATTGCATTAAAGAGTATGGCTTTATATATTAACTAACCTAAAAATGATGATCTTACCGAATTCCAGAACGGTTAAATATTCTCTTTTTAAAGCGTTGTAGTAGCATGATGAATCTCATAACTTAATGTAATGGTCGGGTTTAATTTAATCATCAGCTTAAATATTGATTTTTAAATTGCATATATTTTAATGAATAATCACAGCTGGATAGCAGATAGAGAGGATGAAATTGAATCTAGGAAGCTAGAGCATATTAAGATAGTTTTAGGTGAGGATGTAAATTATAGAATTTCTACATGGTTTGAGTATGTATATCTAATTCATAATCCATTACCTGAGATTAACCTCGATGAAATTAATATGGAGGTTACTTTCCTTGGAAGGAAGTTTAATTACCCTATTTTAATTGATTCAATAACTGGCGGTGTTAAATTAGCTAAGGATATCAATGCGGAGTTAGCTAGGTTAGCTTCGAAGTATAATATTCCAATTTCATGTGGGAGTCAGAAAGCAGGTCTTCTAAAACCTGAATTAAGAGATACATATAGCGTGATTAGAGATATATGCCCCAACTGCTATGTTATAGCTAATATTGGAGCACAAGATCTAATAGAAAATCCTATCAAGATATCTGAAGAAGTTATCTCAATGATAGAAGCCGATGCCTTATCAATCCATCTTAATCCTCTTCAGGAAGCGATACAGTTAGAATCAAAGGTGAGATTTAAAGGAGTATTAAATTCAATTAAGAGAGTGATTGATAATATTAATTATCCTGTAATCATTAAGGAAACTGGTGCTGGAATTCCGGGTGTAGTTGCAAAATTGTTTGAATCGATTGGTGTTGCAGCTATAAACATAGCTGGTGCTGGAGGAACCAGCTGGAGTGCCGTAGAAGCTATAAGGAATAGGCTTAAAGGTAATGATTTAATGGCTTCAATCGGTGAGACATTTAGAGACTGGGGCATTCCTACTGCTGCATCATTAATTGAAGTTGCATCATCTGTTAAAATTCCTATAATAGCATCTGGAGGCATAAGAACAGGATTGGATATCTTAAAATCGATTGTTCTCGGAGCTAGACTAGCAGGTTTAGCAAGACCATTCTTAGATGCATATTTTAAAGGGAGATTAGATAAATATTTTAATAAGTTAGTTAACGAGTTGCGTATAGGTATGTTCCTAGTAGGAGCTTCGAAGTTATCTGACTTAAAGAAGGTAAAATACGTATTGTTAGGTGATCTACTAGAATGGGTTAAGCAGAGGGTTTTCGAGGTAGGTGAATATGAATATAGATTTAAAGCGTGAGCTAGCAAGGATTAAGAACAAGATTGATGAGGAGATAATAAAATTTAGTACATCTCTTGAAGCTCCATCCGAATTAGTAAAGGCATCATTCCATCTTATTAAAAGTGGTGGTAAAAGAATTAGACCGTTCTTACTCATAAAGTCAACAGAGTTAATGGGTGGAAGTGAGGAAGATGCACTGCCAGCTGCGGTTGCCATAGAATTACTTCATAACTTTACGTTAATTCATGATGATATAATGGATCGGGATGAATTTAGAAGGGGGGTTAAGACCACTCATGTAGTATTCGGGGAGCCTTTAGCAATTATTGCAGGTGATTTCTTATTTAGTAACGTATTTACCATATTAGCAAATAGCTATGATAGTGTGACTGCATGTAAGCTTATCAAGATATTCTCTGATGCATCTAACCTGATATGTATGGGTCAAACTATGGATATACTACCTGATAAATATATTCTAACTAATGAAGATTACTTTAGAATGGTCTACTGGAAGACCGGTGCGTTGATAGAGGCTGCTTGTAAATCAGGCGGGGTAATAGCTGGTGCTACCGATAGAGAGATAGAGATTTTAAGTATGTTTGGGAGAAAAGCAGGTATTGCATTTCAGATAGCCGACGATCTATTAGGAGTTATCGGCGATCCAGCAATTACAGGAAAGCCTGTCGGAAGTGATATAAGAAATGGTAAAAAGACTCTTTTAGTACTATACACCCTGAATAAACTATCAAACTCAGATAGAGAGTATTTCCTTAAGGTATTTGGTAATGAAAATGCAAGTGATGAGGATATTAAAAGAGTGATTAAATTGATGGAGGAGACGGGAGTATTTGAGTATGCTAGAGAATATATGGAGAATCTAATAAAGGAGGCAATATCATATCTTAGAAAATTACCGCCTAATGAGGCTAGAGATTATCTTGAAGAAATGGCTAAATACATAATATATAGAAGCAAATAAGGAACCAAAATTATCAAAGACGACTCAAAATATTCAAAAATTATAGCTAATTAATTTAGGCAGAGTAGAATCCTCAAACTATTATATTTATCTCATATCTAAATTAAGTTTATTCTTGATATGAATAATCTAAGAGACCTAATTGAGGCAATAGCGTTGGAGAATGCTATTAAATTTGGTGGGAAGCCATCTCTAGATGCAGTAATTAAAAAATTAATCGGAATAAAACCGGAATATTCTAAAGGTAGAATAAAAGAATTAATTCCTCTAATTAAGGAAGTAATCGAGGTAGTTTCTCAGATGTCGTTAGATACACAGAGAGAGCGATTTAAAGAAGTAAGGCATCTGCTACCTTCAGAGGTTAAGAAAGAAATAAAATATGAATTACCTCCCTTACCTAATGCAGAATATGGTAAGGTAGTTACTAGGTTCGCGCCTAATCCTGATTTTGTTCTTCACCTTGGATCTCTAAGACCTTTAACGTTATCATACTATTATGCTAGAATGTATGATGGTAGATTCATCTTGAGGTTTGAAGATACGGATCCGAGAACTAAGAAGCCTGAAGAGAGATATTATAAGGCTATACTTGATGATTTGAAATGGTTGGGTATGGAACCAGATGAAATCTATTATCAGAGCGAGAGATTAGAAATATATTACAAGATAGCATTTGAATTACTAAGGAGAGGGAGAGCATATATATGTCTTTGCAAAAGAGATGAATTTAAAAAATATATCCTTAATGGGCAGCCTTGTCCCCATAGAGAGCAAGATCCAGATATAAACCTCGACTTATTTAATAAAATGTTAGCAGGAGAATTTAATGAGGGTGAGGCTGTTCTTAGAATTAAGACCGATTTAAATCATCCAAATCCTTCGGTTAGAGACTGGCCAGCCATGAGAGTTATTAATCCATTTAAATACCCGCATCCCAGAGTGGGGTCTAAATATTGGGTTTGGCCATTATATAACTTCTCATGTGCTATTGACGATCATCTAATGGGTATTACGCATGTATTTAGAGGAGGGGAGCATAAAATCAATGAGATAAAGCAATTATTTATCTTTAAACATATGGGATGGAGTCCACCAACATATATACATCATGGAAGGTTAGCTATTCCAGAGGGAATTTTAAGTAAAAGTAAGATCTTAAAAGGTATTAAGGAGGGTATTTATGAAGGATTCGATGACTTACGCTTGGCTACATTAGCGGCATTAAGAAGGAGAGGTTTTAGACCTGAAGCCTTAAAGAATATTATGATTAAAATCGGTTTGAGAACATCTGAGGCAACGATAGATTGGAGTATGCTGGCTGCAGAAAATAGAAGGATAATCGACCCTATAGCTAATAGATATTTTGGAGTTAGAAATCCAGTTAGAGTAGCGATTCCACTTAATAAAATACTTCAAGTTAAAATAAGAAAGCATCCTAACCATCCTGAGAGAGGAGAGAGGATTATTGAAGTTAAACCTTATAATGGTTATGCTTGCCTATATATTGATTATGCTGATAGAGAATATATACTCTCTAAGAATCCAATTAGACTAATTCACTTAGGAAATTACAAGTTAGAAAAGATACATGATGATACCTTATATCTAACATTTTTAGATAATGACGTTAAAAAAGCATCTAAATTAGGTTATCAATTCATCCATTGGGTTCCAGATACGAATAAAGTCAATATTGTAATGCACTATCCAGGTGTAACTTATAGGGGTTATGCTGAATTCGATATAGTTAATGAGGAAGAGGGAGCTATAGTCCAACTTGAGAGAATAGGATATTTTAAGATTGAGAGCATTAGGGATAAGAATACTATAGTAGTAATATATACGCACGAATAGAGTAAATTATTTAATGATGTCATTAAGATTTATACCTTTTCACCGGTGAAAATTGTTAGTTAAACTTTTTAAAATAGTATCATATTCTTTAATGAAGGTGAGCGATTATGAGAAAGTTGCCATTTGAAACTTTTGAATTGCCTAAGGAGTATTTAGATGCAGCATTTGAAGCACTTAAACTTGCTCTTGAAGTTAAGGGAGTAAAAAGGGGAACAAATGAAACTACTAAGGCTGTTGAGCGTGGATTAGCAAAATTAGTATTCATTGCATTAGATGTCGATCCTCCAGAGATAGTGGCTCATCTACCATTATTATGTAAGGAGAGGAAAGTTCCATATATATTCGTTCCAAGTAAGGAGGAGTTAGGAAGAAAGGCTGGATTAGATGTAGCAGCTGCTTCAGTAGCTATCGTAAATCCAGGAGAAGGTGCAAAATTAATCGAGGAAATAGTCGCGTATTTAAAGAAGACGGGATATTATCAAGAATAAAGACTTTAATTCTAAAATTTTTGATTTCAAAGAGGTGTCCAATATTTTTGATAAGGATATAACCTATTGACGATAGTATGGAGGGGGTTGTGTAAGATGACATATGAATACAGAACAGATATAACGCCTGCTGAGGTTATACAGATTGTTGGTAGGACTGGGATGACGGGAGAAGTTACACAAGTGAGAGTTAGAATTTTAGCAGGTAAGGACAAAGGTAGAGTAATAACACGTAATGTATTAGGTCCCGTAAAAGTTGGAGATATACTGATGTTGAGGGAAACTGAGAGAGAAGCTAGAAGACTTAAGTAAAATAGGTATGGCTTAAGAGGTGTCTCTTAATGCCAGAAGTTCATATATGTTCTTTTTGTGGAAGAGAGATTAAGCCTGGTCATGGAGTAATGTATGTTAAGAATGATGGGACGATATTATGGTTCTGTAGCAGGAGATGTAGGGTTAGTATGCTTGAATTTAAAAGGGATCCCAGAAAATTTAAATGGACCGCTAAATATGTAAAAGGTGGTGTTAAGAAGAGATGAGTGAGGAGACATTAATATTTTTAAAACCATCTGCGGTCGAACGTGGATTAATTGGGGAAATAATATCGAGATTTGAAAAAAGAGGGTTTAAAATAAAGGCTTTAAAAATGATAATCCCAGATAGAAAGCTGGTTGAAGAGTTTTACTCTATCCATAGAGATAAACCATTCTTTAATGATTTAGTCTCTGCTATAACCGGCAAGCCTATAGTTGCAATGATATTAGAGGGTAGAAATGCCATAGACGCTGTAAGAAAAATGATTGGAGCGACTGACCCAGTTAAAGCGGAACCGGGAAGTATTAGAGGAGACTATGCATTAGATATAACCGATAATATAATACATGCATCAGATTCATTAGAAAGCTATAAGAGAGAGGTTAAAATATTATTTCCAGAGTATAAGGTAGAGTAGTCTTTATTAATGAGGTAATCAGTAAGAGTAATCACTTATTAACAGGGTAATATACGTAAGTGATGATTAAGTTGTTATACAAGAACTTGACTTTAGATATTTTTGAAGAGTTATAGTAGGGATCACTTAGTTTATTAGCTCCTAACAGTATTATAATTACCTAAGGCTGGGTAGAGGATAGGATATATATGAAAAGTTCTAATCAAGGTGTTTGGAATGGAAAACGCAGATAAAATATATAGGCAGCCGATTATAACTGTACTCGGCCATGTAGACTCTGGAAAATGCGTATCCTCCAGTACATTAATACATACATCTAATGGTCTTATCGAAGCATCTGAGTTATATGATAAATTTAATGATGGAGAACCATTAAATGACGAAAACCTAAGAAGGATGTTTATTTATTCATTAAACTTGAATAACCTTAAAATTGAGTGTAATAAGCTTATTGCATGTTGCAAATTAAATACCACTAAGTTAGTCAGATTAAAGCTTGAGAATGGTGATACTCTTGAAGTAACACCCGAGCACTCATTTCTAACATATATTGGAAGAGGAGTATTTGAATTTAAAAATGCATATAGGTTAGATCAGGGAGATTCGATTGTGGGTATATCTACTGGTACTGGATATGAATTTAAAGTACCCTGTATATACTTCGATAAAAGGAAGAATGCTATTAATATCCGTGACATACCCTCATGTGAATACTATTTAGAACTATATAGGGTGGTTTCTAAAAGTAGCCAATTTGGTAATTTCCAAGTATTCGATTTTCAAGTATCTAGAAATAAGAATTTTATAGCTAATAATGTAATAATTCATAATACAACATTACTAGATAAGATAAGAGGCACAGCCGTCCAGTTGAAAGAAGCTGGAGGGATAACACAACATATAGGTGCTAGCCTACTCCCTAAGGAAACTATCGAAGCAATAGCAGGAGATTTATTAAGGAAATTTAAATTTAAGCTTAAGGTCCCAGGGCTTCTAATTATAGATACTCCTGGGCATGAGGTATTTACGAATCTTAGGAGGAGAGGGGGGTCAGCATCAGATATAGCTATATTAGTAGTTGATGTAAATAAAGGATTTGAACCTCAAACACATGAGAGTATTCAAATATTAATCTCTAGAAGAGTCCCCTTCTTAGTAGCAGCTAACAAAGTAGATTTAATACATGGTTGGAGGAAATGTAATACATTATCAATTTTAGAATCACTTAAGAAGCAGGATAATGAAGTAATGTATAGGTTAGATGAGAAGATATCGTACATAATTACAGCACTGAATACATATAGATTCAATGCAGATAGATTTGACAGGATTAGAGATTTCAGAAGAACCGTAGCCATAGTACCTGTAAGTGCTAAAACAGGTGAGGGCATTAAAGAGTTACTTGCTGTATTAGTCGGTCTAGTTCAGAGATTTATGTTAGATAGGCTTGAGGTTAATCTAAGAAAGCCTGGAACTGGTGTGATTCTAGAAGTATCGCGAGAGCATGGTTTAGGAACTGTATTAAAAGCGATTCATATAGATGGTATAGTTAAAGTTGGAGATTATATTGTTACAGCTGGTTCTGAAGGTGTTGTAGTTAGGAAAATACGTTCAATTCTAATGCCTGCTCCTCTTGATGAGATTAGAGCTCCTCGATATAAATTTAAGAATATCGAGGTAAGTAAGCCTGCTGCAG
The DNA here is from genome assembly GCA_964530465.1 of uncultured Nitrososphaeria archaeon. Lineage (GTDB taxonomy): Archaea > Thermoproteota > Nitrososphaeria > Geothermarchaeales > JDFR-13 > CAZHBK01. The sequence continues at coordinate 10,935 of CAZHBK010000013.1, forward strand.
GAGTAATTATCGTAGCTCCAGATGTAGATTCTGTATATGCTGGAGCACCTTTCTACTCAGTCCATGATGAGGCTAATATTAATGAGTATGCTAGTAAAGTTATGGAGGAAGTATCATCAATTAAAGTAGACACTGATAGGATAGGGGTAGTTATTAAAGCAGATACACTAGGGTCGTTAGAAGCATTAATTAACTATGCTAGGAGGAAGGGAATTACTATTAGGAAAGCTGATGTAGGATATATATCTAAGAGAGATGTAGTAGACGCCAGTGTTGTTAAAAGAGTCGATGAGGATAAAGGCGTGATTCTAGCATTTAACGTAGATATATTAAGTGATGCAGAAGAATTAGCTAAAACTTACGGGATACCGATATTTAAGGGGAATATATTATATAGAATAGTTGATGAATATCTGGCTTGGGTATCGGAGAGAAATATTAGAAAGCGGATGGAGGAGTTTAAGTCATTAGTTAAACCAGGAAAGATATTAATTTTAAAGGGCTTTGTCTTTAGACGAAGCAAACCGGCAATCGTCGGAATTAGAGTTTTAAGTGGTATGATAATGCAGAAATGGAACTTGATGAATTCTAAAGGTAAGAGGATTGGGCAGATTCATCAGATTCAGGATAGAGGTAAGAGCATTCCCGAGGCTAAGAGGGATATGGAAGTAGCAATATCTATTAGAGAGGCTATAGTAGGTAAAACGATAAATGAAGGAGATATATTGTATGTCGATATTCCAGAGCATCATGCGAGGAAATTACTGAAAGAATATATTGATATGTTGAGCGATGATGAAAGAGAAGTTTTAAAGGAGATTATTGAGATTAAAAGAAAAAATAATCCACTTTGGGCTAGATAATAGTTTCTATCTACTTTGAGATTAAAGCTTATATGTAAGTACTTAAATAATCTAACATAAATGCTATACAGGCGATATTAAAATATAAGGGGGTCTTTAGTAAAATCTTAATTAATAACTATCTTACTTTAGTAAAATAATATATTGGCGTAATGGGGGATAACTATGGAGTATCGTATCATTAGAGATGAGATTAATAAATTTCTGGATAGAAGAGAGATTGAATTAGAGATCGTGCATGAAGGGCGAGCAACACCAAAGAGAGTTATAGTATTTAAAGAGATCGTCGAAAAGTTTTCATTAGATCCTGATAAGACGATACTAATGTATTTAAAGACAATGAGAGGAACTAATAAATCAATAGCACTTATATATTATTATCCAAATGGAATTGATTGGTCAACTATAGAGCCTATAAAAAGGAAGAAGGTGATTAAGCTTGGCGAAGGAGAAGGTAAAGAAGAAGGCTAAAAGACCGTCTCCACAAGTTTGGAAGTTTTATAAAATTGAGAATGGAAAGCTAATTAGATTAAGGAGATTTTGTCCAAGATGTGGTGCCGGCGTATACATGGCGGATCACGGAGATAGATGGGCTTGTGGCAAATGTGGATTTACTATTTTCAAGAGTAGGAGAGTTGAATAAGACCTTAAATCTTATCGGCAACCTCTATTAAATCTCTAATTAATCTCCTCACCATTAATAATCGATTAGGTAATGTTAATGGTAAGAAAGGTCTAATATATCTAAAAGATATAATTCTTCTTAAGATATTAACGGCCTCGTAACCATACTCATCTAGATATCCGCTTAGTAAGGATTTACATCCTTCAAGGACAGCATCTTTCCTTGGAAGTGGTATTCTTGGTATTAGCATATAGTATAATGCCTCCGCTAAATCCCATTCAATCGATTTAATATCCTTCTTAACTTGCTCGAGATCTACAATATAGATATCTCCATTTAAGGATATTATTACATTATTCGGTTTTGTATCTCCTAAGGAGTATCCAGCCTTATGTATCCTACCTAATAACTTACCCCAGATATTGAAATACTTCTTTACCTTATCGATATCTGAAAGTAGTATATTTGATAACTTTATACCAGTAATATACCTAGCATATAAAGCCCTATCTCTCCACGACAGGAGATAGATATCAGATGTATTAATATTTAACTCCTTTAGCTTAATGCTTGCAAGATATTCGTTTAGTAGTCTTTCACTAGGGTTTAACGTGAATCTTCTAATATCTAATAGCCATAATTGAGTGAATATCCATTTGAAGAGAAATGTATAAGTAAACTTTTTCTTCAATATCGAATACTCATCACTATCTATTTTAACTACTATCTTATATACATCGCTTAGCATACTCTCTCTCGTTTTAGAAATTATTAGCGCTTTTTTACCGAATATTTCTTTAACTGCTTCTATATCAGTTATCTTCCGGGATTCAAATCTTCCAGCTTTCAACTTTAATAGTATTTCGGGATTTGAAAGTTCGAGGGGGAGTGATACTGCTTCAAATCCTCTAATTACTTTAGATGCTAATTCTTCGAAAACTATCTGAGGTCCTACCTTGGCTGATCTACCATGTGTTATATAGGACTTAATCCCTCTAAGTAGGTAATCGAATAATCCAGGTTTATACCTACATATATCATTAAGTGATTTAATCACTATCTCGTCATTTATTAATTTGATATATCCTTTCGACTGTAGCTCTATCAAAGCTGTAATCCATGTATTTAAAGCTTTTTTTAAATTAATCTCTCCAAATTCTCCGAAGAATGTTTTCAAATAGCTATATCTCACATGGGGATATGTTTTAATTCTCTTCTTTAATCTCGAGAATAATATGTATTTAATTGGAATTACTAAATATTTTACTAGCTCACCATACCTACACCATAAATCACATAATTCCTCTATTGAAGTTCTTATTTTTAGAGTCTTATCTACCTCATATATGAATTCACGATTTACTAATGGTTCATATACAGAATACAATCTCCCCGCAATAAATTCACCATATTTTGCTTGCTTAGCATCCTCAACAAACATATTTTTATCTACAATTAAGGTAGATGCATATACTGAGTCAATTTTGAAGTAAAGATATCTAATCTTACTAGGATAATTATCTAATATAATTAAAAGATCATAATCGCTATGCTTCTTTGCATATCCTGCAATTCTAGATCCGTATGCTAATGCAGCATAGATATCTCTTTTAAGTTTCTCTCTCTTTAATATCTCTAGTATCTTACTATATACTTCTAACGTTTCTTGTTTCATTAATTAGATCCCTCGCTTTAGATAGTACTGACTCTGGAAAATGCATAGCTGTCCATAGGCTAATAGGTATTGATACTTTAAAATCTTTAAAATGTACTATTTTAACAGGTTTACCTTTTTTAATCCAGTATCTTTCAATATATCTTGCTATATTGTATTTTTCTATTATGTCATCTATATTGCTAACTAATTTGATCAACTTTCTACTTCTGAATAATTTATTAGGAGGCACTTGATATATTTTTTCGATAAATAATTTTCCCATTAAATCTCCTGTGTAAATCGCTAGTGAAGTCATATAATCTGCTGTTATATATTTTATTGCTAAATACACATAATGTATGAGCTCATGAGCTAAAATAGCTAATAATACATCGGAACCCTTCAATTTCACTTTCCTCCTTACTGATAAATCTCTATTAGTGTATAGCAATGTGGGTAAGTATAAGTCGATAACTGGATATACTCCGTCAGAGGCTACACTATAATTCACATTTGCATATACTATCGCATTAACTCCTTCCTCCTCGGCAGTTAGAATTAATGCCTCAGGGATTATCCTAACCGCTGGATATGGAAGTCCTGTGTCGCGTGAGATTCTTGCGATACATTTCTTAACTTCATTAATTCTTCTAAAACCAGTTAGTAAATCCTTATTTGATCTGAGTTTTTCGTTTAAAGCATAATATAGTACTCTATCATAACTTATCAGATATTTAAATTCAGTACTTCTTATCAATAGATACCCACCACAAATACATTTTCTAACATGCTAGATTATTAATTATAATATTCTCTTTTCTAGAAGATGTAGTCAAAAACACTATTTTGATAATCCTACTCTACAAATATACTTTAAGTTTTTCTTAGAGATCATTAGATACCGTATGTTGGCTGTTTAAGCTAATAATTCAATGGCTTTTTTCCTAGTAGCTTCATTAATTTCAACTGCTACTATTCCTTTCATTGGTAATCCATATATGAAATATGAACCATATTTAAGAGTGAGTACGATGGGGAAACCTAGTAGATCTTCCTCGCCGATTACATAGAAGAGCATTGGTCTCTCCAGCCAGTATCTCCTAATCAAATCTATCATCTTAAAGTTAATGTGGCCTGGTGGATTATATATCTGAATAACCCGATTGAAAAACTTAAGTGGAATTTCAGGAGCTTTTTTCCTCATTTCTAATCCATCTATAACTGCAATGTCTGGTATGAATTCATTTTTGACTAGCGTATATGTAACCCTATCACCTACAGACGCAATATACTTACCAGACAACCTAACTGATCTTAATAGATTAATTAAAGAATCAACCTCGTTAGCTTTGAATAATACACCCAGTACCTTCCTAACTTCCTTCTTTCTATCTTCTGGAAATTTATATAAGCCTTTGAACATTAATTTAAAGTACCTTAATAGCGTAATATCCTTCTTTCTTAATACCTAACTCCTTAGCGACTAAGCTATTTGGATCTAATATTATTGCTAATCCTCTCCAGTATTCACTAAACTCAGTAGATCCACAGTATGGACATCTCTCGACCTTAATATCTACAAGAGCGTGGCATATTCTACATGCTTTAAATCTTATACCTCTCCTCATTGACTGCTAGCCTCCTTAGCAATTTCTTCAGTAATCCATTCTATCTTACCTAAACCAACTGACCTCATATACAACGCAATCTTCATTAATGATAGACCCTTAGGAGGTGAGTAATCTAATACTCTCGCTCTAACTATATCTCCTTTCCTTATAGTTCTACCTGTCCTTCTCCCTCTTACTACACCCTCAATCTTATTAATATCAACAATATCATCCATAATAACCGACTTGTGGACTAATGCATCTACAGGTCCTATTCTAACGAAGATTCCAAAATTCTCTATCCCTACAACTTCACCTTCAACAACCTCACCCTTTAATGGTTGAAATGTATATATGTCGAACTCAACTCTATGATTTGAAGATCCATCCTCAGATATTACTTTACCTAGTGGATCTACCTTAATATTATCTATTTTAATAACATAGCCTAAATCCCTATCATACAACCCTATATACTTTTGAGCTAACTGTACATATGCTGCTCTCTCAAGTCCCTCTTTAAATAGATATGGCTTAATACTTATTATATCACTTATCCTATACTTATAAAACATTACAATGACACCCAACCAGTAATATACATAATTATACCTACATCATGAAGAATAATATTCTATAGTAGCATTCTAAAAATTTAAACTATTATTCATTATTCTTTGAATCACATAGGTTATATGATGTATGGTTTTCCTCCTTTCTTAAAGTAGAGGATCCTAACATTACGCTTCATTAATTTCTCTCTTAAGTCTCTATCTCCGGTAGCTACTATATACTCTCCACTCTTAGCTATATCGTAAATTCCTCTATCTACTGATTCGCAATCACTACTAATTACTTTTACGTCTTTAGCCTTAATCCATTCAAGTATAACTCTAGCTGGTAATCTAACTTTACCCTTTCTTAAAGATAATCTATTTAACTCATTTAAAACTCCACTCGTAATATATAGTTCATACTCCCTACTTAATTCATTTAATATATCTAAGCCGGAAGATGTGTTAACCGCTTCAATTAAAAAGCTAGTATCTAATAATATCTTTTTAGGGAGATAAATTATTCTCTTATCTAAGTAACTCATTTAATTACACCCACTCCAATTAACCTCCAAGTATCCTTGACTTTAGCAGCTATTGCAGCTCTCCAACCTTCTTCAGCCACAACGGGTTTATAGAGTTGGACGTGCGCTATTTCTTTAGAGATAGATTTTACAACGCCTAATGTAATTGAGGGGCCTACATTCAACCTTATGATATCTCCTACTTCTAATGGTTTAACTAGTATTGTTTCATCCGTCCCAATTACGTATTTAAATAGATTTATCTCCATATCAAATTCATAATGTACCGGAGGTAAAGTGCCAGGTTTTCCAGCAACACTACCTACTAAGTTATCTGATTTAGTTAGGGCTGGATCTAAATCCGTTTGGATTCCTATTAATCCGCCACTATGAGCTTCCTTTAGCTTTACATTCCTAGTGCTGATTGAATATACTTTAGTATAGAGAGGTTCATGTAAGATCTTTCCATTTTTTCGATATAAATATCCTGGAAGTATCTCTAATTCATCATCAACTCGAAGCAAGCCTCTTATAATGCTACCACCTATAACTCCACCCTTAAGATCTTTATAGTTAGTACCTGGTAGATTTATATCGAAGGATCTAATTATGAACATTAAAGGAGGTTTACTATAGTCTCTTCTAGGAACTGGAATATACTTATATAATGCCTCAACTAGATAATGAAGGTTAACTTTATGAACTGCTGATAATGGAATTATAGGAGCATCTGCATACGGCGTTGTAGAGAGGAAATCTCTTATCTGCTCATAATTCTCAATTGCTTTATCTTTTGAAACTAAATCCAGTTTATTTTGAACTACTACAACATGTTTAACACCCATAATTTGGAGAGCCATAGTATGCTCCTTAGTTTGAGGTCTTGGAACAGGTTCATCTGCAGCTATAACAAGCATCGCGCCATCCATTACAGCTGCACCTGAAAGCATAGTAGCCATTAGACTTTCATGTCCTGGACAGTCCACGAAGCTGATTACACGCATAAGCTCTGGATTTCCATAATCCTTAAATTTCGGTCTAGACCAGTATACCTCCTTATTACCTTTAGTAAGTCTATATATAGGCATATCTGCATATCCAATCCTAATTGTAATTCCCCTCCTAAGCTCCTCGCTATGACTACTCGTCCAAATCCCTGTCAAAGCCTGAATTATAGTAGTCTTACCATGATCTACATGACCTGCAGATCCAATATTTAGATCAGATTGCCTATCAACTCTAACAATTTCAAATTCCTCCTCACTCACTCCTCTCTACACCCTCCTTTTTCTCTTCTTCAACAACTACCATATTAACCTGATAGATATCAGGTGTTATAGTATTACCTCTAACTAGAATCCTCCTTCTATAGCCTTTTTTAGTCTTACCCTTGATAGTCCTTAAGCCAATACCCCTACCAGTAAGAATGTATACCTTCCTCCCACCTGGTATATCAGGTCTCATCGGGAATCCACTTTTATCAGAGCCACCTGTTATTCTCAGCTTCTTATACTCTAATCCAAGTACGCTACCATCAATCACATCGCCGATCTTCTTACCTATCAATGCGAGACTCTTTGGTTCATCTATTTCAACACTAAATGCTTTACCCTCACTAGGTATCGAGATATTAAGTTTAAACTTAACCATATTAGTACCCTCCAAAAGCTATAATTAACCTATAGCATCTAGCTTATTAAAAATTAAGACATAATTACTACTGTCGTATTATCACTTAAAGCTGTCTTAAAATTAGATATGTAGAGATTACCTTAATAGAGAAAAACTAGGTAATTTCTGTTCTATGTATTTTCAGAGTAATGTATCTGTAAACCTAGTCGATTAGGTAATACAAATTGTACCAAAGATTTATATTAGTATTACAACTACAGAATTTCTTGAATACCTAACTTGGGTGAGATTAAATGGATAAACGAGC